>JAYUGD010000660.1:0-12192 GCA_043767785.1 Zavarzinella sp.
GAAGAGAAGAGAAGAGAAGAAGAGAAGAGAAGAACTTCACCACAGAGGACACAGAGAGCACAGAGGAAAGCCGAGACAGACGGTGATCCGCAGATGAAATCCGATGTCCGCAGATCAAACCGAAAGAATTTGGATTTCATCTGCGTTCATCCGATTGATCTGCGGATCGTGCCTTTCCTCTGCTTTGGTTTTCCTCTGTGCTCTCTGTGTCCTCTGTGGTGAAGTTCTTCTCTTCTCTTCTTCTCTTCTCTTCTCTTCTTCTCTTCACTCCCGCCGGGCCACCGGCTTCGGCCGGTCCTTCACGGTGTTCGGCGTCTCGTCCGGCGGCGTCTCGTAGGGGAGCGCTTTGATGAACGCCACCAAGTCTTCCAACTCGTCCTTCTTCAGGTGGCTGGTCTTGCCGTGCTTGTCCTTGGGGTTGGCGGTGGTCAGCACGCCCATCAGCGTCTTGGCTTGGCCGTGGTGCAGGTACGGCGGGCTGCGATAGATGCCGAGGAGCGTCGGGGTGTCGTATTTCGGCCCCATCTTCTCGGCGGGGTCGTCCCCGGTGCCCACGTCGTGCAGGTTGAACGGCTTCTGCAACCGGCTGTCCGTGTAGTACGGGCCGGAGTGGCAGGCGGCGCAGGCCACCGTTTTGTCGAAGAACAGTTTCTTGCCGCGCTCGGCCGCCGCGGAAATCTTGCCGGGGGCGACGATGTGCGGGGACAGTTTCGGCTGGAAGCCGTTCGTGTAGATGGCCAGCGCGTCCAGGTCTTTGCTGACGCCGGAGAGCTTCTGGTCGAGTTCGCTGGCGGGCAAAAACGTCGGCCGCGGCTTGATCGGGCCGTTGTACAGGCCGCCGCCCTTCATCAGTGGGCCGCGGATCGTATACTCGAAGTCTTGGACCTCGTCCCGGTCGGCCGAATAGTGCAGCGGGTGCGTGTGGGCGAGGCCGAACATGGGCGGCGTCTTGCGCGGCCCCTCCGGGTTCTGCCACACGCGGCCGTCCTGCGCCCCGTCCGGGTGACAGCCGGAGCAGGAAATCCACTTGGCCCGCGTCATCGGGTAGTTGGACGTTTGGAACAACACCTTGCCGCGCACCCACTCGGGGGACTGCGTCGGCGTACACACTTTGATGCCCCCCGTCTTGCGGACGCCGGAACTCGTGTCAAACACGTTCACAGTGAAGTCCATCGTCGCGTAGACGTACAGTTCCTTGCCGTCCGGCCGGAAGCGCAGGGCGCGCGGGTGGCTGCCGACTTTGATGACCCCCTGCCGTTCGATCTCGCGGTAGTCGTCATCGACGATGCCGGAATAGTTCATGTCGTCCGTGCCGGCGTAGAGCGTGAAGAACCGCGTCGCGTCCGGGGTGACGGCCGACTCCCACGGGTTGGCGGTCACGTACACGCCGTTGAACGTGTCGAGCGAGATGGCGACCCGGCGCTTCTTGTCCTTCACCTCCGGCGTCAGCGTGCAAATCGAGAGTTCCGGGAAGATCGACCCGCGGTCGTTGAAGACGTGCGTGCGGGAGCGGATGTGCGACAGGTACGCCTTCGGTCGCTTCGGGTTCAGCGCCACGTGCCGGCAGAGGTTGTCGCTCTCTCGGCCCGGCCATATGTCGGCGACTTTCCCGCTCTCCAAGTCCACGGCCGTCAGCGTGCCCGTGTAGAAGTTGGAGACGAACACGCGCTGGCCGTCCGGGGCGATGGCCAAGCCCCGGCACCACTCGCCGGCCTTCATGGTCCGCGTCACTTCCTGTTTCGCCACGTCGATCTCGCTGACCGTGCCGGGGTAGTCGTGCGAAACGTAGGCCCGCTTCCCGTCCGCGGAGGTGACGACGCCGTAGGGTTCCGCGGCCGTCTTCAGCGTCTTCACGACCTTGCCGGTCTCCGTGTCGAGGAAGACGACTTTGTCGTCCCGATAAACAGTGACGATGGCCAGCGGCCCGTCCCCGACCCACGCGACGCCCTCGGGATGGTCCCCGACAAACATCTCCGGCCCGGCCTTCTTCGTGGTCAAGTCCACCAGCGTGACGGTGCCGTTATCCGTGTTCGCGGCCAGCAGTTTCTTGCCGTCCGGGGAAACGTCGAGCAAACTGTTGGACGACCCGGCTGCGGCCACGGCCGAGAGACCGGCCAGCAGGAGGAGACTCAAGCGGAAGAACATGGAGAAACCTCAGACGCGGGCGCGGCGGGGGGCGTGATTCGGAAATCATAGTGAGCCGACCGCCGTCAGGCGGCGGGTGAGCTGGCGCATCAGTATGTCGCCGGCAGTTCACCGCGCTCGGCTCGGGCGAAATAACAAGTGTCTTCGCTGCCGGGGTTGGCGTTGCCGCCGGGCGGGCGCAGGGCGCGGAGGTCGGGCATGTCGTGCGGGTAGCCGAACAGAGGGGCGCACAATTTGGCAAGGCGTTCGTCGGTCGGCCGGTCTTGCCACATAGCGAGGAGGAGCAGGTATTTTCGCCGCTCTTCCAGCGCGGGAGGGACATTCAATCGCAACGTATTGATTAACCGCCGGCCGGCGTCAGTGACGCCGATCAACAGGCCGTTCTGTCCCAGACGGACGTGCTCCGCGAATATCGCTTCGGTGGGGTTGAGAAGTTCAAGGTGTTGTTTGGCCGAGTTGCAGCGCGTACAGGCGTAGGCCAGATTTCCGTATTCCAACGCGAGGGCCGGGGCGACGGCGAGTGGCCGAATGTGCTCGATGGAGAACGACGCAGCCCGGTCCGGGTACCACGTTTCGCGTTCCAGACAATACACGCAGCGGAAGCGGAATTCGTCGCGAAGCCACGCCTTGTACGCCTCCGGGCGGACGTACCCGCGGGGGGCGTGCCGCCGCGTGAGAACTTCATCCGGGTAATCGAACAGGGAAGGCGGCATCATTCCGCGGCGGTCGCCTCGTGGGCCGGCTGGTGTTCTCGCCGCAGGTGCGCCTTGACCGCCGCCAGCACATCGTCGACCAGCGTAGGCCGGGGGAACGCGCGATCAATCGCCGCCCCGACGATCCTGTCCAGCCGTTCGTATTCGGCTTGTTCCGCCGCGGTCAGGCCGCCGGGGCCGTCGTCCGGGTGCATTTTGAAGATCAGATCGCCGCGCCGTTTGTTCGCCGCGCGGAACGCCTCGGACTTGACGTCCAAGACTTCCCCGTCCGCAGGTGCGGGTATCACGGTTGCGTTCGACGACCCGTGAGTCATCGTCCCGTTCGTCTCGGATTCCATGGCCTTCGCTCCTTCTGAACCGCCCGCGCGGCCCAATCGCCATCATACCCTCACAGCAACTGTTGCGCGCGGTTCGCCGGCTCCTCCTTCGGGATGTGGCGGATCAGGGCGTTGCGCACGATGTTGCAGACGAAGTCTTCGTGCTTGCGGCCCATGGCGATGATGCCGTCGATGAGGGCGATGCTGTTCAGGTACGGGTTGGGGTTCACTTCCAGGATGTACGGCTCGTTGTCGGGCGTCAGGCGCAGGTCCACGCGGCCGTAGTCGCGCAGGCCGAGCAACTTGTAGGCGGCGACGCAGATGGAAGACACCTTTTCCATGAGCGGGGACGGGAGCGTGATGCCCGTGTCGAGCGGCGTCGCCTCGTACTCCAGCGACTTCTCGTCCCACTTGGCGGCGAACGAGTAGATGGGCCAGTAGTCTTTCCCCTCGACGTGGTCGAAGCGGATCTCGGCCAGCGGGACGACTTGCAGCCGGCGCCACGGCGGGCCGTCGCCCGGCTCCTCGAACATGTTGACGTGGAACTCGCGGCCCTTGATGAACTGCTCGACCAGCACCGGCCCGCCGTAGCGCTCGAAGACGTAGGCGGCCCGCGACTCCAGTTCCTTTTGGCTGGTGACGACGGCCCCCTGGTCGATCCCCACGCTCGAGTCTTGGTAGGCGGGCTTCACGATGGCCGGCCACCCGTGCGGCCACGGGGCGGCGGGCAGTTCGTCCACGACGGCGAAGGGGGCCGTCGGCAGGCCGGCCCCTTGCAGCATGAACTTGGTGCGGACCTTGTCCCGCCCCAAGGCGAGGCCGGAGGACGACGACCCGGTGAACGTGACGTTCAGCCACTCGAGCGTCGCCGCGTTGGCGATCTCGGTCTCGGTGTGGTCGGCCTCGCCCTCGAAGAGGTTGAAGACGACGTCCGGGTCCCACGCGCGGACCTTCCGCAGCAGGTCGCCGGGGTGGCGGGCGTAGGCGATCCGTGCCGTGTTAAAGCCGGCCGCGGCGAGGACCTTCTCGACGGACGCGGACGTCTCGACAATGTCGTGTTCCGACGCGGCGTCCGGGTGGTCGGCCGGCAACACAGGCTCGTTGTACGCGACGAGGACACGCGGCGATCGCATGGGCAAGAAAAACCTCCGGCAAGACGGCGCCGCTTCGCACGCCGCGGCGACAATGATAACACTCCCTTCATCTTTCCCGGCAAACGGATTCTTGGCCAGCACATTTCCGCCGAACGTGACGGGAATTCCGCGAAAAGTATCCGCGCGGATTGAACGGGCGCGGGCGCGGGGGACTCAGTGCCAAAAACCCCCTCACCCCCTCTCCGCGGCGGTGAGGGGGTGAGGGGGTTTTTCGGCGTTGCTTATTCACTTCTCCAAGCGCCAAGCCACCTCCGGCTTTCCCCGCGCGGCCAATGTCGCGTTGATCTTCGAGAACGGCTTGCTGCCGAAGAAGCCGTTCTTCGCGGACAGCGGCGACGGGTGGGCCGACTGGATGACGGCGTGCTTCGCCGTGTCGATGAGGCTGATCTTCTTCTGGGCGTGCGCCCCCCACAGCACGAACACGACCGGGTCTTCCTTCGCGCTCACGGCTTTAATCACCGCGTCGGTGAATTGCTCCCACCCATGATTGCGGTGCGAGTTGGCTTCCCCGGCCCGCACGGTCAGCACGGTGTTGAGCATCAGCACGCCTTGGCGCGCCCACGGGACCAAGTAGCCCGTCTTCGCCGACGGGACGCCGAGGTCGTCCTTCAACTCCGTGAACATGTTCCGCAGCGAGGCGGGGACGCGCACGCCCGGCTTCACGGAGAAGCTTAATCCGTGCGCCTGCCCTTCGCCGTGGTACGGGTCTTGCCCGAGGATCACGACGCGGACTTCGGCCAACGGCGTGAGTTCCAGGGCCGTGAACACCTCGTCGGCCGGGGGGTAGATTTCGTGCGCGGCCCGCTCGGCGGCCACGAACTCTTGCAGGCTCTTCCAGTACGGCTTCTCGAACTCGTCGGCGCGGGCGGCCATCCAAGACGCGGGGAGCATGGGGAGGATTCCGGGGAAGAGTGGCAGGCTCAGTTTATGCGCTTGGGCGGCGACCAACCCACTTCTCATGCCGATCACGGCTCGCCCGGAAACTTTAGCCGAAATCCGCAATCCCAAAATTTTGCGCTTGCGTTAACCCCCCTCCGTTGTGTAATCTTCCACCTCCCGCGAGTCTGCGTTGAAAGCAGGCTTTGGGGAGTGCCGGGGCACGGTCGCCTCGGCCCGTCTGACACCACCACGGAGGGTTCACGTCATGGCCGCCAAGGAAAGCCCGCGCCCCGTCATCGGCATCAACACGGATTACTTCCACGCCGGGAAGACCTACTCGGCCCACGCCCGCGTGAACGCCGGGTACTTCGACGCCGTGTACGCCGCCGGCGGCCTGCCGATCCTCCTGCCCCCACTGGGCAAGGAAGCGGAAATCGACGCCCTGCTCGACCGCTGCGACGGCGTGCTGCTCACCGGCGGCCTCGACATGGACCCGCGCAAGTGCAACCAGCCGGTCACGCCGTCGATCCAGCCGATGGCCGACCGCCGCGACGCCAACGACCGCATCTTGGTCCGCCGCGTCATCGACCGGCAGATCCCCGTGCTGGCCATCGGCGTCGGCATGCAGCAGATCAACGTCCTGATGGGCGGGTCGCTGTTCTCGCACCTGCCGATCGACTGCCCGAAGGCCCTGCCGCACTTCGACCCGACCGGCGCCCCGCACCGCCACATCGTCCTGCTGGAAGACGACACCCGCATCGAAGAGATCTACGGCACCAACGAGCTGCGCGTCAACAGTCGGCACCACCAGAGCGTGAACGTCGTCGCCAAGGGCCTCAAGGTCGGCGGCCGGTCGCCGGACGGCGTCATCGAAGCCCTGGAGTCGGAAGACTCGGACTGGTTCTGCCTCGCCGTCCAGTGGCACCCGGAAGCCGACACGGCCTCCGCCCTCGACATGCAAATGTTCGAGTGCTTCGTGCAGGCCACGACCCGCGAATCGAAGGTGGCCACGACCCCGCGGCTGAAACTGGCGGCGGCGTGACCAAAACGAAAACCGTTTTCGCCACGGATCGAACACGGACGAAACACGGATAGAGACCAAAGCCAGAAGAACTTCACCACAGAGGACACAGAGAGCACAGAGAAAAGACGAGAAGAGAGAAGACATTCTTATAAATGCCTTTCCTCTGTCTCGGTTTTCCTCTGTGCTCTCTGTGTCCTCTGTGGTGAAGTTCTTCTCTTTTCTTCACTCTAACCCAACCCCCATCTTTTCCCGCAAGTCTCTTCGCTTGGCCCCGTCGCCGACGGCCCGGACGAAATGCACCAGGTCCCATAATCTCGATTGGCCGTTTTCCTTCTCGGCCGCGGTCGGCAACAGGTGCTTGTGGCTCGGCATGCCGACGCCGGGGATGCCGCAGTAGAGGCGGGCGTACAGGTCTTCCGAATTCTTGCTGACCCGATACGTGCCGTGGAACAAATTCCGCGGGCGGGTGATGCCGCCCCAGGCGTCGAACTGGAACAGGGCGTTGCGGCCGTAGTTCAGGTGACAGGCGGTGCAGCCGCCTTGGGTGCCGTCGAGAAAAATTCGGTGCCCGCGGGCGGCGGCGACCAAGCGTTCCTCGTCCGTCGTGTACGGGTCGGGTTGCATCTCGAACGGTTGGGCGTCGCTGCGCTGCCACATGTTCAGAATCTTGTCCATCGCCACGAACATCGTCTTCTCGGCCTCGGACGGCACGAAGTCGTCGGCCTTGCGCTTGTCGGCGGCGACCTTCATCAGTTGGAACTCGCTCTCCCCGCGGACGCTGAGGAAGATGACGTAGCTGGTCAGCGCGTCGATTTCTTCCCACTTCAGCCCGGCGAAGGACGGCATCGCCGACCCGTCCAGCCCGTTGCGGATCGTGCGAGCTAAATCTGACCGGCGGGGCTTCGTGCCGGCGTCGCTCGGCTCGGCGGTGATGAACTTGAACACCCCCGCCCGGTAGTCGCGCGGCAGCGGTTGCAAATACTTGCCGCCGGGGCCGTTGCCGTCGCCGGTCAGGCCGTGGCACTGTTGGCAGTAGTTACGGAACAGGGTGCCGCCGGTCTTCAGTGTCGCCGCGTCCAATTTCAAATCGGTGACGGCCTGCTCGACGCCCGGCCACGCCTTGCGCACGCCTTCCAGCGCTTTGAGGTCTTCCTTCAAGCTGGCCTTCTCGTCCGGGTCTTTCTTCGCGTCGATCTCGGCCTGCATGGCCGTCACGCGGCGGTCGAACTCGGCGGCCCCCGGCCCGATGCGCGGCTCGGCCGGCGTGCCGAACAGGCTGTCCAGCCCCTTCTGGATCAACGGCCGCGGGTCTTCTTCAAAGTGCTTGAAGGTCTTCGTGTTCAGGATCGCCCCGGCCGTCACTTCGGGGCCGAGCAAGGCCGCGTCCCCGGTCTGCGAATCGGCCGGCTCGTCCAGAAAACTCAGCGGCGGCCGGCCGGGGACGTACCACCCGGCCGGCGTCGCCTTCGGCGTGCTGACGACCATCCAGTCGGCCCGCACGGGGAAGACTAATTCGGCGGCGACGGGCCGGATGGGGTCCGGCGAGGGCTTGACGCACCCGGCAAATGCGATCACCGCGACGGGGAAAAACCGCTTCATTCGCAAGCACCAATTGAAATCCAAAAACGCTTTAACCACGAATCGCACGAATCACGCGAATAAATCAAAATAGAGAAATGGCTTTGTCTTATTCGTGATATTCGTGTGATTCGTGGTTAAACATGTCTTCTCAAAACTTCGGCAGCCGCCCCGCGATCACGTCGGCCTCCCACTCGTGCAGCAGGGGCCAGTCCACGGCGCAGGTGCCGAAGTCGGCCATGTACTGGTACTCGCTCAGGCGGTCGATGGCCTTCTGGATGATGCGGGCGTCGCGGCGGAACACGGGGCCGTGGCTCGGCAGCAGGTACTCGGAGTCGTCCGCGAGGATGCGCTTCAGGGACCGCACGAAGTCGGGCAGGCTGGAGCCGTGGTGGGCGTCGATCACGCCGACGCAACTGTCCCGGTAAATGTTGTCCCCGCTGAACAAGAGGTTCCCCATCTTGAACGCCAGTTGCCCCGGCGTGTGGCCGGGCGTGTGCCAGACGGCCAGCTTCAACTGGCCGACGGTCAGCACGTCCCCCTCGGTGATCGTCTCGTCGATCTTGCACGGCGGCATCGGGATGTCGATGCCCTGGGCGGGGATGGAGGCGTAGGTCATGATGGCGTCGCCGCGCTCGATGGGGGAGACGCTCAGCGGGTGGGCGACCACCTTCGCCTTGAGCCGGGCGCGGGCGCGGCTCAGGCCCTGGATGTGGTCCGCGTCCGCGTGGGTGGCGACGATGGCCTTGCACTTCGTCAGGCTGAAGTCGAGTTGCCGGATCAACTCAATGATGTCGTCCACCGCGTCCTCGAACCCCACGTCGATGAGGACGTATTCCCCGCCGTCCTCGACGAGGTAGACGTTCACCCCCAGCCGGCGGCCGGCTTGGTAGTTAAGTTCGATCACGTTCGGAAAGATGTACTTCCGGCGCAGCATGAGTCCGTTCCCCGCGGGGTGACAGTCGATTCCCCTGACCCTGTATGATAAGGCTTACGCACGGCGGGAGAACACCTCGGATGAATCGGCGCGTCTTCATCGGCTCGGCGGTGGCCGGCGCGGCGGCCCTCGCCGTGCGCCGCGGCCATCGGTCCGCCAGTCTCGGGCCGGTGCAATACGCATGGGCCGGCGGGGTGACGCCCACGGCCGCCCGCGTCACCGTGCGGGCCAAAAACCCGTCGTCGGCCGTCACGCTCGTCGTCGACCAAAACCAAGATTTCTCGGACCCCGTGCGGAGTTCGCCGCAACCGGCCGTCGCGGACACGGGGTCGCACCTCACGTTCGACGTGGCGAACCTAACGCCCAAGACGACGTACCACTACGGCTTCGAGATCGAAGTCGACGGCCAAACGCAGTGGGTTCCGGCCGGCCGGTTCCGCACGTTCCCGGCGGGCGCGGCCGACTTCCAGATTGCCTTGGCGTCGTGCGCCCAAACCGGGTCCGAGTCCGCGGTCTTCGACGCCATCGCCGCCAACAACCCCGACTTGTTCATCCACATGGGGGACTTCCACTACGAGAACGTCGGCGACGTGGCCCCGGGCCGACGGCGGACGGCCTACGCCCAAGTCCACGCCTCCGCGACGCAGGCGAATCTCTACCGCCACGTCCCGGTCGCCTACATGTGGGACGACCACGACTTCTTGGGGAACAACACGGACGCCTCGGCCCCGGCGGCCGTCATCACCGACGCCCGGCTGACGTACCAGCAGTGCGTGCCGCATTACCCGCTGGCCTTCGGCCCCGGGGATTCGGTTATCGGGCAAGCGTTCACACTGGGTCGCGTTCGCTTCATCCTGACCGACTTGCGGTCCGCAAAGCTTCCCGGCGAGACGATGCTGGGGGCGGCCCAGAAAAAGTGGTTCAAGGACGAAGTCCGCGCCGCCAAGGCGGCTCACCCGTTAGTCGCGTGGGTCTCCACGGTCCCGTGGATCGGCGCCGCGAACCCGCGGGCCGACTACTGGGCCGGGTACGTCGAGGAGCGCCGGGAACTGGCCGACTTTTTCAAGGCCGAGGGGATGGCCGGCCGCCTCTGCATCCTGAGCGGCGACGCGCACATGCTGACCATCGACGACGGCGTGCACAGCGACTACGCGACCGGCGGCGGCATGCCGATCCCGGTGTTCCAAGCCGCCGCGCTGGACCAAAGCCCCAACGACAAGGGGGGGCCGTACACGCACCCCAAGAGCGTTCGGCGCGGCCAGTTCGGCCTAATGCGCGTGCGGGACGACGGCACGGAAATCCGCGTGCAGTGGCAGGGCATGAACTGGGCCGACGCCGCGGTGCCGGGCATCGAACACACGTTCCGCGTGAGCGGGTGAGCCTCGCCCCGAGCCGATTGCCCGCGCCAACGAGGGCAAGGTGAACAAAGTCTTCGACCAGTTGTGGGAGCTGGGGAAGCCGGCGTTTACGATTTTCCGGGAGCGGGCGGGGAAGTAAGCGCCAGGCGTCGGTTCTCATCAGACTTGCGGCGCCGGCCCCTCATCCGGCGCCGCACCGGCCCGCGGGGGGGCGAACGGCTCCGCGTACCCCTGCTCACCTTCGCCTTCGAAGTGGTCGTCATCGCCCGAATCCAGGTCGGCTTCGTCCTGGGCCGGCGCCACGTCGCCGTCGGCGAACACGGCCTTCAGCCCGAGGTAGCCGGACCGCAAATTCACTTCGACCACTTCGACTGGGATCTCGTCGTCGGTCCGCAACTGCCGGCCCATGTCGGCTTTCCGAATTAAGCCATCCGTGCCGTCGACATTCACCAGTTGCCCTTCGGGAATGGCCTTGCCCACCCGGCCAACTTTCCGGTCGGCCGGGTGGAAGCGTTCCAAGGCGCTCATCCGGTTCAGCGCCGCGCGGTGGGAAAACTGGATGGCCGCCCCCCGGGCCGCGTCCGGCGGACTTGTCACGCGGACCGGGATGCGCTTGTCCCGCCAGTCGTCCAAGTTGCCGGCGTCGCCTTCCCCGAGTTGGTTCAGGTGAACAAATCCTAGCCCGCCGCGGCCGATGTTGACGTGGACGCGGCTGCCGTCCCGGGCCGCTTCTGTCACCCGGCCCTCCAAGATGGTCCGCAACCGGAACGCCTCTTCGGCCTTCCGGTACGCCCGCTCCCGGTGCGTCATCCGCTCGGACAATTCGAGCGTCTGATCGTGGGGGCGGACCGTGATGACGACCACCGAGACGCGGTCGCGCGGGCGGGGGTTCCGGGACTCGATTTCGGCGTTGGGGAGCCACCCGGTCAAATCGAGGCCGGGCGGCGACACGTCTTGGTCTTCGACGTGCGTCACCTTCACAACGACCCCGTCCTTTTCAATCCGCATCACGACGCCCGTGAGCAGGCGCCCCAGTTTGAGGCGCTGCAGCGCGGCCCGCCGCGCCCGGTCGGCTTCCTCCTGGCGGAGCCGGGCGTCGGCCTCCCGCTTCGCGTCGGCGTCGGCCTCCCGCTTGGACACGCGGAGCGGCTCGTCGCGGTCGTTGACGACCTTCACCTCCACGCGCTGCCCGACCCGGAGGGGGACGGCCGGCGCCGGCCCCGCTTCCCCCAAGTCTTCCGGGCAGATGAGAACCTCCGTACTTTTGCCAACCTTGACGGTGACGCCGGCGTCGTCGACGCGGACGACCACCGCCGGAAGACGTTCTCCCTTATTAAACGGTTCCGGCATGACGTACAGGTTGTGGACGACCACTTCGACCGCGTCGAGTTGTCTGGCTAACAGCTCTTGCGGCGGGATTTCGCCGCGGTGAAGGGCGTCGTTCCCTTGGCCCCGCGCGTCCTGCAGGTGCCGCATCTGGTCCCCGGTAATGTGGTTTTTCTCGGCCAGCCCGGCGACCTTGTCCCGCAGGTCATCCGTGGGTTTGCCGACGCCGAGGTCGTCGCAGATCAATTCCAGAAGCGTCCGGACGCCGGCGGAACACAGGATGAAACTGCTCGAGTTGTCGGCGCCGTTGTTGAAGGCAATGAGGGTGGCGTCGTACACGCCGACGATCTTCGCCGGCGCCCGGGACTTGTGGTAGTCCTTCGCGTCACGGATCATGCGCGGCGGGTAGAGGTTCTCAGCCGTTTCGCCGGCGGCTGTCACCAATTCGCGGAAGGAAACCGTGTCGCACCCGAGGCACTGGACGATCTGGTACGCCTTGGCGGCGGTCCCGCCCGCCGCGGGTGCTGTGGCCTGCACTTCGTGGCACACTTGGTGCCGCGTCGCCCGGTTACAGTCGTGGCAGTGGACCCGAACGCTCTCGCTTCCCGGCATGATGTGCTCCCGGCGCCGGCGGCGCTAAAAAATGTCCCGCGCCGCCGTGGCGGCGCCGAACGAGGAGGAATGGATGGTCACGGCCGCGAGTTGTGTTTCGGCCGGCGGTCATCAGGTGTGATACCATGTCGCCCGCGCCCGGCAAGCGG
>JAYUGD010000661.1:0-1500 GCA_043767785.1 Zavarzinella sp.
CTCCGCTTCGGAGAGGGGGCCGGGGGGTGAGGTTGCCTTTGCGGCACTCACGTCGCCCATCACTTCTGAAACAGCGCCTCCACGTACTCGTCCGGGTGGAAGGCGTCCAAGTCTTCGATGCCCTCGCCGACGCCGACGTACTTGACCGGCAACCCGACCTTTTGCTTGATGGCGAAGATCGCCCCGCCCTTGGCGGTGCCGTCGAGTTTGGTCAGGACGATGCCGGTACACTTCACGCTCTTGGAGAACATCTCGGCCTGCGTGACGGCATTTTGGCCCGTCGTGGCGTCCAGCACCATGAGCGTGTCGTGCGGGGCGCCGGGGATTTGACGGGTGACGACCTTGTGGATCTTTTCCAGTTCCCGCATCAAGTGGGCCTGGGTGTGCAGGCGGCCGGCGGTGTCCACGATCAGCACGTCGAAGCCGCGGGCCTTGGCCTTCTCGCAGGCGTCGTGGGCGACGCTGGCCGGGTCGCTCCCCTGGGCGTTCTTCACGAGGTCACAGCCGATGCGATCGCACCACACGGTGAGCTGCTCGACGGCCGCCGCCCGGAAGGTGTCGCACGCGGCGACCACCACTTTTTTGCCCTCGCTCTTGAGGCGGCTGGCCAGCTTGGCGATCGTCGTCGTCTTGCCGGACCCGTTGACGCCGACGATCATCACGACGGTCGGCCCGCTCAGCGTGTAGTTGAGGCCGGGCGAGGCGTCCGTCAGCATCTCGCGCAGTTGCTGCTTCACGAAGGCCTGCACGTCGTCGGACACTTCCTTGTCGAGGAAGCCCTGCCGGACGCGGTCCACGATCACGGCGACGGCGTGCCCGCCCACGTCCGCGAGGTAGAGCCGCTTTTCCAACTCCTCCAGGAACGCCTTGTCCACCCGCCCGCGCCCGCGGAACAGGTCCACGACGCCCGTGAAGACGTCGCGGGTCCGCGTGAGGCCCTTTTTCAGCTTCGTGAAGAATTTCCCGAACATACGAATTGTGCCCCAAACGCCACACAAACAAAACCCGTTTCGCCGCAATGCCGTTCGTCTCCCCCCACGCCATGGCCTCGTGGTCGCTTGTGTTTGCTGAAGACACACGCTCCCGGCGGAGGCCATGACGTGGAGGACGGATTCCCGGCGGCGGCGGCGGACGGCCCGGCGTTCCTGTT
Organism: Zavarzinella sp.; assembly: GCA_043767785.1. Lineage (GTDB taxonomy): Bacteria > Planctomycetota > Planctomycetia > Gemmatales > Gemmataceae > Zavarzinella. The sequence continues at coordinate 1,151 of JAYUGD010000661.1, forward strand.
GGACCGGCTTCGGGGTCTGGAGAAGGTTATCCCCGGCGACGTTCCGGATCAAGCGCTGTCGGAGTGCGGCCTCGACCGGCGGAAGGCGTGCCGGCTGTCGCACCGGGTCATGCTCTGGGTGGTCATCGCTATGGGATTGCTGACCCACCGGCCCATCCGCCAAGTGTTCAAGCACGCCCGCCGACGGCGGATGGGCGAGGCGCCGCCGCCGCGACGCGGAGGGTTTCCGTAGCGGAGCGCGAACTTCCGGCGACAAGTCGCTGCCTTCACGATCCGTCATCGCCCGCGGCGCGAGCACGGGGCAGCGACTGTCTGTGACGAGAAGTCGTCATTCGCGGGCATGTCGCTGC
>JAYUGD010000662.1:0-4502 GCA_043767785.1 Zavarzinella sp.
CAACGCGATTCCCCTCCCCATGCGCACCCTCCGCGACCTCGTCGCCCAGTTCCCCGGCTTAAAAGACGTCGGCCTCACGCCGGCCGGCGCCGCCGCGAGTCTTCAGCAATACGGGGCGAATCGGCTCACGCCGTTGCCGCGCGAGCCGCTGTGGAAGAAGTTCCTCGGCAAGTTCGACGAGGCGATCATCAAGATCCTGTTGGCCGCCACGCTGCTCAAGACGGTGGTGGATTTGTTCGCCGGCAACGGCACGTACGGCTTGATCGGCCTCGGATTGCTGGTCGCCACGCTGGTGTTGGGCTTCGCCCTCAAGTTGAACGAGTGGCTGCCGAGCATGATGTTCGCGGTCGCCATCGTCCTCGTGGGCTTGAGTCTGCTGACCGAACACCCGTCGTTCGAGGGCTTGGCGGTCATGGTGGCCGTCACGCTGGCCACGGGGGTGGCGTTCTTGAGCGAGTACAAGAGCGACAAGGAATTTGAAGTCCTCAACACGCGGAAGGACTCCCTGCGCTCGAAAGTCGTCCGCGGCGGGGAAGTCCACACGCTGTCCTTGGAGGAAGTCGTCGTCGGCGACCTCGTCATCCTCGAAATGGGGGACGAGATCCCGGCGGACGGCCGGATCATCAAGGCCACGGAGTTGATGATCGACCAGTCCCTCATGACCGGCGAATCGGAGGCCGTGCGCAAAGTCCCCCGGCCGGACGACGAGACCGCCGACGGCCCGGACCAGCCGCACTGCGTCTACCGCGGCACGCAAGTCGTGGACGGGGCCGGGCAAATGGTCATCACGGACGTCGGCGACCTGACCATGCTCGGCCAGATCGCTCGCCGCCTCTCGGCCGACGCCGGGGCCGATGACGACGGCGCCGACAAGCCGGACACGGAAGAGACCCGCGTCCAGAAGAAGCTGACGCTTTCCAAGGAGCAGACGCCGCTGCAAGTGAAGCTAACGGCCCTCGCCGGCCTCATCAGTAAAGTCGGGTACGCGGCGGCGCTGGCCATCTTCATCGCCCTGTTGGTCCGCGGCCTCGCCACGGGCGACGTGAGTTTCGCGGCCGACCACGTCCGGGAGACAATCAGTAATCTGTTGGCGTACTTCGTGTACATGGTCATCATCATCGTCGTCGCGGTCCCCGAGGGGCTGCCGATGAGCGTGACCGTTTCGCTCGCCCTCGCCATGCGCAAGATGACGCGGGCCAACAGCCTCGTCCGGCAACTCGTGGCGTGCGAGACCATCGGCTCGGCCACCGTGATCTGCTCGGACAAGACCGGCACGCTGACGCAGAACAAGATGCAGGTAGACCGCCTCGGCCTCGGCGGCGCGGTGTTCGACCGCGGCGGCGACTGGCCCAAGCCGACTGCCAACCTGACCACGGCAGCCGACTGGATAGCCCTCAACGGCACCGTGAACTCGACCGCCAACCTCGAAGAGAAGGACGGCCAGACGGCCGTGATCGGCAATTCCACGGAGGGGGCGCTGCTGCAATGGGCGCGCGAGGCCGGCGTCGGGTACATTCAAGCGCGGGCGGATTACCCGTTGCGCTACCAAATGCACTTCAGTTCCGACCGCAAGCGCATGACGAGCGTCGCGGGGGCGGCCAATTTGCACGTGTTGATGAAGGGGGCGCCGGAAGTCGTCCTCTCGCACTGCACGCACCGGCTGGACGAGACGGGCAAGGCCGTCGAACTCACGGAGACGGCTCGCGAGGGCATCGTCCAACAGGTGAAAGACGCCTCCGGCCTCGCCATGCGGACGTTGGCCTTCGCCCACAAGGAACTCCCGCCCGGCACGACGACCGACGAGGACGCCTTGCACGCCGACCGGGACCGGCTCGAAGAGGGGCTGACGTTCGCCGGCTTCGTCGCCATCCGCGACCCGCTGCGGCCGGAAGTGAAAGCCGCCCTCGAGGAGTGCCGGCAGGCGGGCATCGAAGTGAAGATGATCACCGGGGACAACATTGAGACAGCCACCGCCATCGGCCGCGAGATCGGCCTGATGGACGCCCCCGGCGCCCTCGCGATGACCTCCGCGGAAATCAACCAACTCACGGACGAGCAGTTCAAAGAGAAACTGCCGAACATGCGGATTCTCGCCCGCGCCCGGCCGCTGGACAAGTTCCGCGTGGTGCGCTTGCTCCAGGAACAGGGGCATGTGGTGGCCGTCACCGGGGACGGAACCAACGACGCCCCGGCCCTGAAGAAGGCGGACGTGGGCTTGGCGATGGGCATCGCCGGCACGGAAGTCGCCAAGGAGGCGAGCAAGATCGTGCTGCTGGACGACTCCTTCGCCACCATCGTGAAGGCCGTCCACTGGGGCCGGGCGCTGTACGAGAACATCCAGCGGTTTATCCAATTCCAACTCACGATCAACGTGTCGGCCCTGCTGATCGCCTTCCTCGGGCCGTTCTTCGGGGTCAAGCCGCCGTTCACGGTGCTGCAACTGCTGTGGATCAACGTCATCATGGACACGTTCGCCGCCATCGCCCTGTGCAGCGAAGCCCCGCGGGCCGGCCTGATGCGCATGAGGCCCAAACGCCGTGACGAGAGCATCGTCACCCCCGGCATGAGAACAACGATCCTACTCACCGCCGGGTTCTTCGTCGTCGTGATGATGGCCGTCCTGCTCGGCATGGAACGGGGCTGGCTGTCGGCGAACAGCGGCCCCAACCCGGACCGCTGGGAGTTCGCCCCGCTGAACATCCGACAGGTGACACTTTTCTTCACCATATACGTCCTGTTCCAAGTGTGGAACATGATTAACTGCCGGTCCCTCACGCCGGAGAGCAGCGGCCTGATCGGCTTCTGGCGCAACGGCTCCTTCATGGGGATCATGCTGGCGATTATCGTCGGCCAAATTGTGATCGTGACGTTCGGCGGGGCGATCTTCTCGCTGGAGCCGTTAGGCGTGATTGACTGGGCGATCCTGACGGCGGCGACGGCCAGCGTGTTGGCGTTCGCGGAAGTGGTGCGAAGACTGCGGCCGAGATAAAGACATTTTTAGCCACGGATCGAACACGGATGAAACACGGATAAAGGCAGAAGAGAAGAGAAGACCTTCACCACAGAGGACACAGAGAGCACAGAGGAAAGCCAAAACCGAGGAAAGGCATGAGGAAAATGTCTTCTCTGCCTCTGTCTTTCCTCTGTGCTCTCTGTGTCCTCTGTGGTGAAGGTCTTCTCTTCTGCCTTTATCCGTGTTCGATCCGCGGCCAAAAATGCCTTTCTCATTTCTCAGCCAAACGCTCACCGCTTGATCCGCGGCCCCCCGTTCCCGATACTAACCCATTGGCCGGTTTCGGGACTTTACCAGCAGGATTGACATGAGAGCGGGGATCGTCGGGTTGCCGAACGTCGGCAAGAGTACGCTGTTCAATGCGTTGACCAGTTCCAAGCAGGCGCAGGCCGCGAACTACCCGTTCTGCACCATCGAGCCGAACGAGGGGGTGGTCAGCGTGCCGGACGACCGGCTGCAGCGGATCACCAAGTACATCGTCCCCAAGAAGGTCGTCCCGGCCGCCCTGCGGTTGGTGGACATCGCCGGCATCGTCCGCGGGGCGAGCAAGGGCGAGGGCATGGGCAACGCCTTCCTCAGCCACATCCGCGAGGTGGACGCCATCCTGCAAGTGGTGCGGTGCTTCGAGGACGCCAACGTCGTCCACGTCGCCGGCAAGGTCAGCCCGGCGGACGACGTGGAGACCATCGAAATCGAGCTGATGCTGGCCGACTTGCAGACGCTCGACGGCGCGCTGCCCCGCGCCGAGCGCTCGGCCAAGGGGGGCGACAAGGAGGCCGTCCGCCGCGTGTCGGCCATTCAGCAGTGCCTGGTCCATCTGAACAAGGACCAACCGCTGCGGAAGCTGACCTTGGACCCGGAAGACGCCAAGGCCATCGCCAGCTTCGGCCTGATGACGGCCAAGCCGATCCTGTACGTCGCCAACGTGGCCGAAGACGATCTTGAAGGCAAGGGGCCGCTGGTGATGCAGTTGCGGGCCTACGCGGACAAGGTCGGGGCCGGCGTCGTCCCGGTGTGCGCCAAACTGGAAGCCGAGCTGGCCGAACTCGAAGGGGCCGACAAGACGGAAATGCTGGCCTCGATGGGCCTTGCCGAACCCGTGTTGCCGGTCTTGGCCCGCGCCGCGTACAAGACGCTGGGCTTGCAAAGCTACTTTACCGCCGGCGTGCAGGAAGTGCGGGCGTGGACGATCCCCGTCGGGGCGACCGGCCCGCAGGCGGCCGGCGTGATCCATACCGACTTCGAGAAGGGCTTCATCCGGGCCGAGATTTACAACCTCGAAGACTTGGAGACGTACAAGTCGGAGCGCGACATCCGGGCCGCGGGTAAGCTCCGCATCGAGGGGAAGACCTACGTGATGAAGGACGGCGACATCTGCCACTTCCTGTTCAATTAGAGCATTTTCAGCTTCCGTCTAGCGGGTACCCGGCGTGGCGGAAATAGTTGACGGCGTCGGTTCGTGTGATCCAGTCGAGGGACTCGCCGAAGG
>JAYUGD010000663.1:0-1498 GCA_043767785.1 Zavarzinella sp.
ACGGCCGCCACCCGCGTATTGACAGTGTCACCGATGGAGCCTCTCATGATCCCTCTCCACCGCCGCCACTTCCTGCGGACGACGGCCACCCTCGCCGGGGCGACGTGGCTGACGCCCGTCGGCCAATGGCTGGCCCGCGCCGCCGAGGCGACGCCCGGCAACGCGCCGGCCCAATCGGTCATCGTGCTGTGGATGGCCGGCGGCCCGAGCCAACTGGAAACCTTCGACCCGCACCCCGGCAAGACCATCGCCGGCGGCACCGGGGCGATCAACACGGCCGTCAAGGGCGTGCAGTTGGCCACCGGCTTCGAGCAGTTGGCCGAGCAGATGCAAAGCGTCTCCCTGATCCGCTCCGTGATGAGCAAGGAAGGGGACCACGAGCGCGGAACCTACACGCTCAAGACCGGCTTCCGGCCGGACCCGACGATCACGTATGCGTCCCTCGGAGCGATCGCCTGTCACGAGTTGCCGGCGGGCAAGACCGAGATTCCCCGCCACGTCAGCATCCTGTCGGCCCAGTGGCCGGCGCGCGGCGGCTACCTCGGGGACAAGTACGACGCCTTCCTGATGGACGACCCGGCCGGCCCCGTGCCGGACACCAAAAGCAACCTGCCGGCCGCCCGCGACGCCCAGCGCCTGCAAGACCTGGACGTGGTGGAGCGGGCCTTCGCCCGCGGCCGGCAGAAGCGCGTCGGCGAGACGCTGCACCGCGACACCATCGCGGGCGCCCTGAAGATGATGAGTTCCGAACAGTTGAAGGCGTTCGACGTGTCCCAGGAGCCGGCGGCCGTCCGCAAGAGTTACGGCGACACCCCGTTCGGCCGCGGCTGCCTCGCCGCCCGCCGCCTGATCGAAGTCGGCGTCCGCTGCGTGGAAGTGACCCTCAACGGCTGGGACACGCACGCGAACAACCACAAGTTCTGCACGGACAACCTCAAGGTTCTCGACCCCGCCTTCTCCGGCCTCCTGAAAGACCTGCGCACCCGCGGCCTGCTGGAAAAGACGATGGTGCTGTGCATGGGCGAGTTCGGCCGCACGCCCGGCATCAACCCGGCCGGCGGCCGCGACCACTGGCCCAACGGCTTCAGCATGGCCATCGCCGGCGGCGGCGTCCGCGGCGGCCAAGTCATCGGCTCCACCGACCCCGACGGCAAGAAGGAGCCGACCGACCAGGTCAAGGTCGGCGACATCCACGCCACGGTGCTGAGTTCGCTGGGCATCGACCACAAGAAGATCAACGAGACCCCCATCGGCCGCACGGTAAGGTTCACCGAGGGCGAGCCGATCAAGGCGCTGGTGGGGTGAGGGGATGTCCCAAGTTTAGACGCGACGCGACGCTTGGGAGCGGAGCGCGGGGCGGCGTCCAATGGAACCGACTAACCACAGAGGCACGGAGGACACAGAGAAGACAAATGCCGAGGAGAAGTATTTCGAAGAATGACTTTGCTCGGTTTTGCTTTTTCTGTGTGCTCTGTGCCTCTGTGGTTAGTCGCCTTCG
>JAYUGD010000664.1:0-4496 GCA_043767785.1 Zavarzinella sp.
GAGGACTCCGCGTCGCGGCTAAACAGGTTTTGAAAATGGCCCGCCGACAATTCACCAACCGCGACCTCAAGCAACTCATCCAGTTGGTGTCCCGACTGCCGCGCGGCCTCGTCATCGGCCTGATCGTCCTCGCGGGGGTCGGCTACCTGATTTACCACTACGGCGGCCAGCTCAAGCGCCATGACCCGGCCGCCACCGCCGGGCCGCCGGGGTCGTACCTGTTTTGCTCGTGGAACGCCGAGAACTTTTTCGACGATGCGGATAACCCCGCTATCCACGACGAGATGGAAGATTGGTACGGCACGAACCCGGACATGTTCGCCAAGAAGGTCGATCACTTGGCCAACGGCCTTCTAACGATGAATGACGGGGCCGGGCCGGACATTGTTGCCTTGGTCGAAGTCGAGAGCCTGCGCTGCTTTGAGGCGCTGCGGGACGCCCTCAACGCCAAGTTGGCCGCGGCCGGCCTGGCCGACAAGAAGTACGAACACATCCTGTTCACCGGGGACAACACCGGCCGGCACTTCGCCCCCGGCATCTTGACCCGGCTGCCCGTGGCCGCCGACCGCACGCGCAAGCTCGGCAAGCGCGGCAACGGCCGCATCGTCGAGGGGCACGTCATCGTGAACGGGCATGACCTCGCCGTGATCGCCGCCCACTGGACGAGCCGAGTAACGGACGAAGTGGGGGACAACGGCCGTCGCCTCAGCTACGCTCAAGACTGTTATGGCCGCGTGCGGGCCATCCTGACCGAGAACCCGGAAGCCGACGTGATCGTGTGCGGGGACTTCAACGACGAATTCGCCGACAAGTCGATGCAAGAGGGGCTAAAGGCCGTCGCGGACGCGGAGGCCGTCAAGGCGTCGGCCGCCGACCCGAAGGTGCTGGCCCTGTTGGCGAACTGGGCCGGCGACCCGAAGGGGAGCATCTACGGCAAAAGTCACTGGTCCGTCTTCGACCACCTGTGCGTGACCCGCGGGCTGCTCGACGCCAACGGCTGGGCCGCCGATCCGGCGACGGCCGCCGTTTACGCCCCGAAAGAGTTCCGCAGCGGCAAGGCGGGCGTCCCGTTCCGCTTCGGCAACCCGAAAATGACCGGCGAGCGCGGCTTCAGCGACCACTTCCCCGTCGTGGTTCGGCTCACCGTGGCCGGGGCGCCGTAGCCCAAACCCCCTGTCTTTCCCGACGCACATGAGCGGACCCGGCCGGCCAAGCTCCCGGCGGCGCCGGCATCTTCCGCTGAATCCCACTCTTCCCGACATTCGATAGTTCCCCTCGTCGCCCGGCCTTTCCCGGCCGGGCCAAACGCGGGGGATTCGCCATGACCCGGTGGTGGGCGTGGGGCGTGCTGGTCATCGGCGGAGTCGGCGTGGCGGGCTGCCACGTCATTTCGCCCGAGCACCTCAAGGACAAGCCAACCGAGGCGGTGGCCGCGACGCCCGTGAGCCGGGCCGTCGAGCCGGTCGCGGCCGACGACGCCCTGGCGCTGGCGGCCGACGGCATGGCCGCCGGGGACGACGCCGCGGCCGCCAAGCACTTGACCCGGCACCTGCGCGCCTTCCCGGACCAACTGGTGTTCCGCAACCAACTCGCGGAGCTGCTCTTCAAACTTGGGAAGTTCGCCGAGGCCCGCGACCACTTCGCCAAGTTCGACGCGGCGGCCGCCGGCTCGGCCCCGCTGCTCGGGCAGCGGATTCACTGCCACACCCGGCTCATGGAAATCGCCCAAGAGCGGGACGATGCCTTTGCGGAAAAACTGCACCGGGCCATCGGCCTCTACCTGATCGCCGGCGAGGTGCAGGCGAAGCAGGACGACCCGGCCGACCTCAGCCCGGACGCCGAAAAGCTCTGGTGCCGGGCGGCGGCGGAATTGAAAGAGGCCGCCGCCCTACGGGACGGCGACGCCCGCTGCGCGTGGTATCAGCACTTGGTGTGGACGAAGCTGGACCAGCCGCGGCCGGCCGAAAAGGCGTTGCGAGTCGCGGCGACGAACGCGGCGTTCGGCTCGCTGCCGCCGGGCGAAGAGCGGGAGCTGCGGGCGGCGTTGGACTCGAGCGAGTACCGGGCGGCGAAGTAGAAAACCGCCGCGAGGCGGTCGTGTTGGAGTTCCGCTTTTAAGCGGTCTTGGACCTGGCGCCCAGAGGCGGCCGGCGAACCGAGTCTTCGAGGGTTCGCCTTCGTGGGTGACACCTGTTCGCCCAAGGGGTCGGACCGTCGAAGACTCGGTCCTCTTGCCTACTCGGGCGGGATGGTCACAGACCGCTTAAAAGCGGGACTCCAACACGACCGCCTCGCGGCGGTTTTCTATTTCCCCCAGACCGACTTCAACTCGTGAACCTCGGCGGAGAGCAATTTGGCCTTCCCGCCGGTCCCGGTGAGGGAGAGGGCTTTGTCGCCGGGCTTCGGGACGAACGGCATGGGCACATAGGTCAGGCCGTCACTGGCGAAGACCTCGGCGCCGACGCGGTCCATCAGCACGGTGATGCGCTGCTTGCCGTTCCGCAGCGGGGCGGGGACGCGGTGGCCGTTTACGGTCAGCTCTTCCTTGTTGGCGTCGTAAGTCACGGCCAAGCCGCGGAAGACCAACTTCACTGGGGCGTCGCCCGGCGTGAACTCGATGCGAACGTCCGCCAAGTCGGCTTTGATCCTCTTCAGCGGGTCTGGCTCGAGGTCCGGTTCGCCGAGAACGACGGAGGTTGTCTTCACCCGCAACGATTCCAACTCCTTCACCGGCGTCCACGTCAGCCGCGGGCCGTCTTTCGTCGTGACCAGCTTCAACTCCAGCGGCACCGTCATCGACTGGTTGAACGCTTCGCCCGGCGTGGCGGTTTGGAACCAGCCCATTTGGATGACGCGGCCCTTGGGGTCATTCGTGAACGTCTGGGCGGCGTAGAAGCCCTTGCCGCGGTGGCCGGTGATGAGCTTGGTTTCCGGGGTGAAGGCTTTGCCGTCGAACGTGCCGACGAGGTAATTGCTGTCGGCGGCGGTCAGCACCCACTTGGTCTTCTTGGGGTCGCCGTCCACGGGGAGTTCAAAGAGGTCGGGGCACTCGAAGAAATCGCCGATGCGGCTTTGGTAGGTCCACTTCTTCAAGTCCGGCGACGTGTGGAACTTGATCCACCGCTTGTTCTCGCTCTCGTCGTAGACGGCCATCACCCACTGCTTGCTCGGCCCGTGCCACAGCAATCGCGGGTCGCGGCCGACGTGCTTCACTACGGGGTTGCCCTCGTACTCCGCCCACGTCCGGCCGCGGTCGTTGGAGTAGGCGATGCACTCGCCGCGGCCCGTGCTGGTGAACGCGGCGACGAGCAACTCGTTGTCCCCCTTCTTCCAGCCGGACGTGTTGGCCTTGTCCACGACGGCGCTGCCGGAGAAGGCCATGTCATCTACCGTCGGCGGGTACAGGGCGATGGGGAGTTCTTCCCAGTGGGCCAAGTCCTTGCTGACGGCGTGGCCCCAGTGCATGTTGCCCCAGTGCCAGCCGTAGGGGTTGTGTTGGAAGAACAAGTGGTACTCGCCGTCGGAGTACACCATGCCGTTCGGGTCGTTGTTCCAGCCGCGCCGCGGCGAGAAGTGCAGATGCGGCCGCAGCGGCTCGGCGTACAGTTTGTCGGCTCCCCAAATCGTGTCGGCCTGCGTCACCTGGTCGAGGGCCTTGGAATCCTCCGGCGTGTTCGCCGCCCGCAGCGTCGCCTTTTGTCCCTTCCACGCGCTCACGTCCAAGTGGGCGAACCAACCAGGGGTGTCGGACAATTCGATGTCGAACTCTCGCACCGTCTTGCCGCCCACGACCAAAGCCACGCGCGACTTCTTGGCGTCGCCGGCTCCGGTCTTCACCGGCAGGTGCAAAAACTTCTTCTCCAAGACCAACTCGCGTTGCAGCGTGACGCGCTTGGCCGGCAGGGCCGGCTTCGTGTCCGTGAACACGAAGTGGTCCGCGTTGATGTGGCCCCAGCTCCCCTTGGCGTCATCGACGATCACAATGCGGGCGGTCTTCCCCGCGAGGTCGGCCACGTCCCACCCGGTCGGGGCGAGTTCTTCACTCCCGCCGGCGACCGTGTTCGGCCCCGTGGCCGTGCGGACGACTTTGCCGTCCACCGTCAGATTCACGCACGTCTTGCCCGCGTGCCCGCCGCCGCCGATCAGGAAGGCGACGTACTTGCGTTCAATCTTGAACTCCGGCGAAGTCAGCGTCCCGAAGGCGTCGTCCCCACCGTCGAAGCTGTTGACGAGTCCCTTGCCCTTGAACCCGGCGACGTGCATCTGGCCGGGGAGCGTTCCCTTCGCCGGTCCGACTCCGAAGGCAGTCCCGGTGGTTTTCCAATCGCCGGAGGTGTCCCCCTCGAAGTCCGCGAAGAGGATGTCGGGCTGGTCGGCGAGGGCGAGGCCGGCGACGGCGAGGAGGAGCAGGGCGGAGAAGCGGGGGAGCATGAGGCACCTCGAAGAAGAAAAAGACAAGCGTCTTGTTAGCCGCGACGCGGAGGCTTTGCGCAGCG
>JAYUGD010000665.1:0-4491 GCA_043767785.1 Zavarzinella sp.
TTCACCCGTCGGAGTGCGGACACTGGACGGTGGACTCGTACAGATCCGTAGTCGAGGGAGATGTATTGACGCATCGTCAGACACTGTAGTTGCCTCCGCCCTCAGTTACCGAAAACGTGTCGAAGTCCCTGCGTGCGGGGCAATCGAACTGGCTCGATCAACCGAAAGGTCTTCCATGAATCTCCCCCGCCGTACATTTCTCCGGGCCGCCGGTGTGTCGCTGGCGTTGCCGTGGCTCGACGCCCTGGCCCCCGGCCGGGTCTTCGGCGCTACGCCCGTCGTCCCGCGGCGAATGGTGTGCATCTGCACGCCGCTCGGCCTGCACCCGGCGAACTTCTTCCCGGAGAAGGCCGGCAAGGATTATGTTGCCACGCCATATGTGGACGTGTTGAAAGAGTTCCGCGACGACATGACGGTGATCTCCGGCCTGTCGCACCCGGACATCGAAAACTCGCACGACTCCATTTTCAGCTTCCTGACCGCCGCCCCGCACCCGGAACTCCGTAGCGGCTTCCGCAACACGATTTCGCTCGATCAATTCGCGGCCGAGAAGATCGGCACGGAGACTCGCTTCCCGACGCTGGCCCTCTCCGGCGAGGGGTTCAGCCTGTCGTGGACGCGCAGCGGCGCGCTGGTCCCCTCGGACTTCTCCCCATCTCGCCTGTTCGCCAAACTATTCATCGAAGGCCGGCCCGACGAGGCGGAGGCCCAGGCCCGCCGCTTGCGGGACGGCCGCAGCATTCTCGACTCCGTCGGGGACCAAGCGAAGAAACTGGAGTCCGGCCTCGGCGGCGGGGACCGGGAAAAGCTCGACGAGTATTTCACCAGCGTCCGCGAACTGGAACAGCGACTTGCGAAGACCGAAGAGTGGGCGAAGAAGCCGAAGCCGAAGGTGGACGCCAAGCAGCCCCAGGACATCCCGAACTCCGGCGACTTGGTCGGCCGGACGCGCCTGCTGTTCGACCTCTCGCACCTGGCCCTGCAGACGGACTCGACGCGGCTGATTACGATCATGCTCGGGGGGGCCAGCACCGTGCCGCCGATTCCGGGGGTGACGATGGCCCACCACGACTTGTCCCACCACGGCCAAGACCCCGTCAAACTCGCCCAATTGCGGACGCTGGAAGTGGAGAAGCTGAAAGTCCTGCGCGACCTCTTGGGCAAGTTGAAACAGACCAAGGAAGACGGCGCCACGCTGCTGGACCGGACGACGGTGTTCTTCAGCAGCAACCTGGGCAACGCCAGCAACCACTCCTGCAAGAACCTCCCCGTGCTGCTGGCCGGCGGCGGCTTCAAGCACGGCCACCACCTGGCCTTCGACCCCAAGACCGGCCCGCCGTTGAGCAACCTCTACGTAAGCATGTTGCAGCGCATGGGGATCACCGCCGACAAGTTCGGCTCCAGCACGGGGACGCTGACGGGGCTGGAAAAAGTGGGGTAATAATGCTCACTTGAGGCGTTCCGCCAACCACGCCGCCGCCGACGTTCGTTTGTCCGCGAACGTCAGGGCTTTCGGCGTCCCCGAATAACTCCCCACGGCCGGGGCATATGCCGTCTTCAAATCATCGGCGGTCGTGACCCGATTCAAGTGATCGACCACATTTTCCATGTGCAGCGGTCGCGGCGCCAAGGCCCCGGCCATGTCGCACAAATCGCCGGCCGTCAACGCCCCCGGCACGGTGGCGTCGTGCGGGACCAGCACGGCGAAGTGAGTGAGCGCCGACTGGTAACTGGTCAGGCCGCCCGAGGCGAACACGGCCCGGACGTCATCTTCGTAAAGTGCGCCGAGCAGGGCGAGTAACCCGCCGAGCGGTTCGGCGTGCGTCGGCCAACCGGCCACGCCGTGCGGCACGCGGAAGTTGGTCTCGGCCGTATTCACCGGGGTGAACGAGTCTCCCCAGAGGGCGATCCGGTTGCCGTCCACGTCCGGGCGTGTCCGCAGATACGCGAGCACGGACCGCAAATCGCGGAGCCGTTCGCCGAGCAGTGTTTCGCCGAAGAGTTGCAGATTCACCGAGAGATCGGTGGCGGCGCCGTCTTTGCCGCGGGCGGTCCCCGGGCTGGTTTCCCCGGTCCCGCGAAGGTCGGGCAACGCGACGATCACACCCGCTTGAAGCAGCTTGTGAATCTCCGCGGCCCGCTCCTTCAAGAAGCCGGCCTTCCCGGCTTGCGCCACACCGACCACGACGGGGGCGCCCTTCGTGAGTTTCGCCGGCACGAGCAAGACCACGGGCACCGTTACCCCTGGTTCGACTTCGAGAACGACCCGCTCTACCGTCATTCCTCGGACGGCTTCGGACGCCGTCGCCTTCACGACCGCCGGCTTCGCCGGTGAGATCGGCCCCAATAATTTGCCCCACTCCTCGCGCAGCAATTGCCGCTGTTGCTCCGGCGTCTTCTCGGCCCGCCGCGCGCGGGCCGCCTCCACGCGGGCCGTGCCGATTTCGCTCATCGCGTCGGTCAGGCTCTTCGGCTGGAGTTCTTTGCGCGCCGCCTCGGTCCAGCAGATCAATTCTTCGGACTTGCGTGGGGCGCTGTACTCGGTCGCTTTGATGCCGAACCATTGGTCGAACAGCGGGTGGATCATGCGGCGGTGATACTCGCCGATGTTGTTGCAGTGGGACGCCGCCGGCGGGCTGAGTTTCAGCGTCCCCTTGCCGTGGGCGGCGCCGACGTGGTCGGCGACCTGATAGAAGTCGCCCCAGATTTTCTGGTAACGCTTCCAAACGGGGTCGCGGTCCTTGTCCCACGAGAATTCATGGCCGTGGATGAGATACCGCGGCGCCGTGCTGGCCGTGACGACCCAATGGGGGAAGTCGTCGCGCGCCCCCAACCGCAGACCGCGTGTCGAGTCCCAATACGAAGAAGGCAGGAAGTTGAAGCTCTTCGCCGCGTCGTCGGGCAGTGGGTACTTGGTCTCCGGCTGCGGGCCGCCGAAGTTGAACGGCACGCAGCAGGTGATTCGCGGGTCCAGCGCCGCCGCCACGCCCGCCGGGTCGCCGCCGCCCGCCACGGCCCCCAGGAGGATGACCCGTTTGGGGTCGATGCCGTCGCGCGCCAACAGCAGATCGACGCCGCGCATGAGATCCCACGCCATCCACTGCATCAGGCAATCTCCGAGGAGTTGCAGTTGAACCCCCGAGTCGTACCGGAAGAAGTAATCCTGTCGCCCCGTCTTGTAGGGCTTCGGGTAATCCTCGCCGCGGTTAAACGGGTGCGACCGCCGCTCTCCGTAGCCGACCTGGTCGATGACCAACACCACGCACCCGGCCCGCGCCCACGTCATCCCCATGTCCTGGAGTTCCGAATCTTTCTTGCCGCCGTGATGGGCGTGGGCAATCAGAATCCCCGGCATCGCCTTGCCCGGCTTGGCGGGACCGTACAGATTGCCCGTCACCCACAACCCCGGCCGGCTTTCGTACACCACGTTCTCGACGGTGAAGCCGTCCCCCTTGATCGTGCCGGTCACCCGCACGTTGAGCTTCCCCGGTTGGGGCCACTCGCCGAGCGACTGGCGCAACTTGCCGATCCGCTCGTCGCGGTACGCCTCCCATTGTTCCTTGGTCGTGACCTTGTCCCACTCCTCGCGGTGCCGGGCGTTGAACTCCGCCGAGCGCCGTTGAATGTCCCGCTCGATCATGCCGCGGGCGTCGTTGCGTTGTTCTTTGGTCAACACGTCGGGGATTACTTTGCTCAGGTCGGGTGACTCCTGCGCAAACGTCGGCGTGGAGAGGATCAGCCCAAGCAAGCAGGTCACGCGATGGGAGTGGCTCATCGGTTCATCCTTTGGCACGTCAGAGTGAAGAGCGACGGGGCGGGTATTGCTTAGGGTATCGCGCTCGTTACACGGCGCACGCCAATTAGCGACTGAGGTTCGCACGTTCCCGATAGAGTGTCAACACGGAGCCTGCGAAGACTGGCTCAGATTCTTTGGTTCGTATCCGAGCCTGCACTGAGGTGGCAAATGGCACAAGACTTCTTGCGAGCAACCGCCGCCGTGCTGGTGATCGTCGCCCTCATCGGCGGCGACGGACGGGCGCAGGACAAAATTCAGATCACCGTGCAGACTGCGAAGCCGAAGCAGGATTTTGACGGACTGGGCGTCGGGGCGATCTTCTACGAGGGGCATATCACCAGCCTCGCGGCTCGCAATAAGAACGAGCTGCAAGAGAAACTGTACGACGACATGTTCGCCCGCGTGCCGACGCGGTACCTGCAACTCATGATCCGCGAAACGCACGAGCCGGAGAACGACAACAAGGACCCGTACACGCCCGCGTTCGACGCCAAGAACTTCGAGTACTGCAAGCACACGGTCCAGATCGCCAAGGCCGCGCTGAAGCGGCAGCCGGGCATCCAACTCTTCGCCACGCTGTACACGCCGCCGGCGTGGATGAAGACGAACAACGACCCCTCCGGCGGCGGCGAGGCCAAGGCCACGCTCAAGCCCGGCATGGAACTCGAACTCGCGGAGTATGTCTGGGCGTTCCT
>JAYUGD010000666.1:0-4483 GCA_043767785.1 Zavarzinella sp.
GCCTCCGCGTCGCGGCTAACAAGAATTGTCACCTTCACGGGTCCCCGTCGTCCGGCACGTCCCCGGCGACGGCCAGCGCGTACGGGTCGGAGTCGTGGGGGGCTTGGAGCCGGAGGCATTCCTGTTCGGTCAGCTTTTGCAGGACGCCGAGGGCCAAACTGTTCGCCACCGATTTGAGCATCTCCAATGTGGTTTTGGAAAATGCGTGGCGGGCCGACACCGCCAGCACGCCCACCAGGCGGTCGTCCGAGATCAAGGGGTGACCGACGAAGGCCGGCTCGCCGTTCGCGATGACGGGCGCGCGGTCGCTGACGATGCGGGCGATGTCGGCCTCCGCCGCGAGGACCCTGGCGTGCGGCCCGCTGAGGTGGGCGTACGACCCGGCGCTGGCCCGCAATTCAAAGTCGCCGTACGGCCCGTCCAGCGTCCAGAGCCGCACCAGCGAGTCGCCGGCGTAGTTCACAAGCAACTCGGCGCACTGCTGCATCATCTTCGACAGCGAGTGCCGCTGGGCCAAGACGGCCGCCGTCTCGCGGACCAAGGCCGCCACGGCCATCTCCTCCGTCACGTCACGGGCGGCGGCGTAGATGACGCCCTCTTCCGGGACGGACCGGGCCGTCCATTCGAGCCACAGTTCGTGGCCGCGCGCGTGCCGGTAGCGGTTGCGGAACTGGACGACCGGCTTGCCTTCCGCCAAGATTCCAACGGCCGCAACGGTGGGAGCCACGTCGTCCGGGTGGATGAACTCGACGAACGGCCGAGTGAGCATTTCTTCCTGCGAGTACCCGAGGACGCGCGAGAAGTTCGCGTTCACGCGCTTGAAGTACCCGTCTATGCCGGCGATGCAGAATAAGTCGAGGGACACGTCGAAGAAGCGGACCAAGTCCCGCTCGGCCCGCCGCTGATCAGACTCCAAGTACGCCGTCATCGCCCCGGCCACTTCCCCGGCGTCGGCCGGCCGCGCGGCCCGGTCGGGGGCCAGACACCGCTTGGCCAGGTCCACGACCGCCCGCTCGGCCGGGCAGGCGTCCAGCCGCTTGAAGGCGTCCGCGAGTTTGGCCTTCAAGGCCTTCCGGTACACCACCTTGACGTCCCCCCCCGTGTACGGCGGGCGGCCGGTCAGGATTTCGCACAGGATGCCGCCCAGCCCGAACACGTCGGACCGCTGATCAACCGCGCCGATCTCGCCCTTCGCCTGCTCAGGCGGCAGGTAGGACGGCGTGCCGAAGACGGTCCCGGCTTGCGTGCCCGACTCGTCTGCGGGCGTCGGCGTCGGCGTCGCCATCAGGCCCGCGGGGGCGGGTTCACCCGCCCCCGCGACGGCCGGCGGCGCGGGCGGGTCGGGCTCGCCCAGCACCTTGGCCAGCCCCCAATCCATCACCATCACCACGCCGTAATCGCCGGTCATGATGTTCGCCGGCTTGAGGTCGCGGTGAATGATGCCGTTGGCGTGGGCGTAGGCGACCGCCTGGCAAATTTGCTCGAAGATTTTCAAGAGGCGCGGCAGGTCGGCCGAGACATTCTTGCGCGCGGCCAACGTCTCGTTCAGGGTCTGGCCGCGCACCAGTCGCATGGCGAAGAACGGCTGGCCGTCGTCGCACGTGCCAAGTTCCAAGATGGGCACGATGCCGGGGTGCTGGAGCCGCCCGGTGATCCGCGCCTCCTCAAAGAACCGCTTGGCTAAGCCCGAGTTGCCGATGTGGCCTTGGTGCAACATCTTGACGGCGACTTCCCGCCCGAGCAGCGAGTCCCACCCGCGCAGGACGATGCCCATGCCACCGTGCGCGATCTCTCCGTCGATGCGGAACCGGCCGACCTGACTTGGTAACGGCGGCGGCGGGGCGAGTGCCGCCCCAATCGCCGCAGCCACATCCGGGTCGAGCGTCTGCGTCACATCGGTGAGGTGATGGTCGTCGTCCGGGGGGTCGTCCGGTTCGGGGTAGACGCCGGTCTGCGCGCCGGCGTCCCCGTCGCCGACGACAGACAACTCGGCGGCCGGGTCCGTGCGGGCGGCCGCGGGCTGCGGGGGAAATAAGCGGTGCGTTGAATGCACGGACGGCTCCTCGGCGGGTGGGGTGGGCGGCCCCAAATGAGGTCCATCTCAATGCTCGGGAAAGGCGTACCTGCCATCCCGCGAATCCCCCGCCTCTTGGCGGGTTGCCGGCTGATGAGAATGCCTCTCCACCAATGCGAAAATGGAGAAGGTTACGGTCTACAACCAAAACATATAATCGCTTTTCGTGCTGTGGGTGTCAATTGAATTCTCGAAAACCTTTCCAGCCGTCCGTCAGGATAATCGGAAGGCGTTCCCGTGCCTTGCCCGACCGACCGCTTGGAGCGGGCCGCCCAACAGGCGCACAACGTGGCCGAAATTCTCCGGAAGCAACACGACCCGAAATTTGAAGCGTACGTCATGCACACCCGCTACCACAGTATGGTGTTCGTCGGCGACTACGCCGACCGCGACGCCCCGCAATTGCTCGCGGCCGTCAAGACGTTCGCCAGCATGCCGTTTTCCCGGGGTTCGCAAAGCCTCACCCACGGGCTACATTCCGTCGCCCCTCCGGGGCTGAATACCAAAGGCCGGGTTTTAGCCCCGGATGGGGCGACGGACTGTAGCCCGTGGGTGAGGCTTTGCGAACCCCGGGATTCTTTCACGGCGAGCCGATCCCCAAACCGGCCTTGCGTCGTTTGCCCAAAACCGCCACACTCTCCCCGGACAAACCCGGCTGATGGAGTGGCCCCTTGAACAGTGTGTCCTTGGACGCGGCGCGCCCGCTCGATGTCGAACGCCGGCCGACGTTGACGCCGGCGGCCCCCGGCGCCAAGCGGTCGGGAACGGAACGGCTGTTCCTCCTGGAGTTCAACGAACTCTGCCCGCAACTGCTCGAACAGTTCATGGCCGAGGGGCTGCTGCCCAATTTCTGGCGCTTCTACGCCTCGTCCGAAGCGTACACCACGGACGCGGGCGAGTCGCCGGACCACCTGGAGCCGTGGATTCAGTGGCCGACGGTCCACTCCGGGTTGCCGTACGCCGAGCACGGCGTCTACCGGCTTGGGGACGGCCGCAAGCTGGCGTCGAAGTGCGTCGCGGAAGCACTGTCGGACGCGGGCGTCCGCGTCGGCGTCTGCGGCAGCATGAACACGAACTACCGGGCCGTGAACGGGTACGTATTGCCGGATGCGTGGGATAAGGGCGCCGAGGCGCACCCCGCGGCGTTGAGCGCGTATTCCGGGACGCTGGCCCGGCTGGTGCAGGAGTCGTCGCGGGACAAGGCGTCCAAGAAAGACCTGCTCAATTTCGGGTGGTTCCTGGCCAAGCACGGGCTGACGGCCGGGGCCGTGTGGCAGGCCGTCAAGCAACTGGCGGCCGAGCGATTCGACAAGGGCCTCGGCTGGCGGCGGGCCTGCGTGCTGGACCGTTTTCAGTACGACCTGTTCCGCACGCTGAACCGCCGGCGCCGCGTCCGCTTCGGCACGTTCTTCTGCAACAGCACCGCCCACTTCCAGCACTACTACTGGCGGAACATGGAGCCGGGGGCCTTCGCCGTGCCGCCGCCGAAAACCGATTCGCCGTCGCTGCGCACCGCCATCCGCACCGGGTACGAGCGCATGGACCGCCTCGTCGGCCGCTTCCTGCGCCACTACGGCCGGGACCGCCTGATCCTCTGCACGGCCCTGAGCCAACAGCCGTGGGCCGACACGACGAAATGCACCTACCGCCCCGTGGGCTTTGACCGCCTGTTCGCGTTCGCCGGCGTAGCCTTGCCGAAGGCCGCCGCCAAGCCGGTGATGGCCGAGCAGTTCCACCTCACTTGCGGCACGCCCGCCGCCGCCGAGGTGGCCGAGGCGTTGCTGAAGGACTTGTCGTTCGGCAACGAGCCGCTGATGGCCGTCCGCCGCGACGGGGCCAACCTGTTCGCCGGCTGCCGAGTCTTCGTGCCCGGCGTGATGGACAGGCCCGTCGTCCGCCAATCGACCGGCGAAACAAAATTGTTCCGCGAGTTGTTCTACCCCATCCACACCATGCGCAGCGGCCGCCACCACCCGGACGGCGTGCTGTGGGTCCGCACCGGCACGCACCGGGTCATCAAAAACCGCGTCCCGCTGACGGCCGTCGCCCCGACGATCTTGGCCCACTTCGGCGTGGAAGCCCCGGCGACGATGCGCACGCCGCCGCTGCCGGTGGGATGACAAACCGCCGCAAGGCGGTCTCGTTGGAGTCCCGCCTTCAGGCGGTCCGTGACCTCCCCGCCGCGGTAGGCAGAAGGACCGGAGTCTTCGACGGTCCGACCCCGGGGGCGAACAGTCGTCACCCGCGAAGGCGAACCCTCGAAGACTCGGTTCGCCGGCCTATTGCGGCGGGGAGGTCACAGACCGCCTGAACAGTAGTTCCACTGAATTATGCCTTGTTTTCAAGGGTTTTTTGGAGGTCGGCGACGGAAGGCCAGGCGAGCGGATACTGCTGGCGGAGTTGGTCGGC
>JAYUGD010000667.1:0-1491 GCA_043767785.1 Zavarzinella sp.
GCGGGCGATTTCCACCAACTGCTTCTGCCCCGGCGCCAGCCGGGAGACGGCGATGTTGGCGAGGTCCGGGGCCAAGCCGACGCGGCCGAGGAACTCGCGGGCGACGGCCGCCATCTCGGCGTTCTTGAGCAGCCCGCCGTAGGAAGTTTTCTCCCGGCCGAGGAACATGTTGGCGGCCGCCCCGAGGTTCTCCGCGAGGTTCAACTCTTGGTGGATGAGGCTGATGCCGGCGGCCATCGCGTCGTTCACGCCGGCGAATTTGACGGGGTGGCCGTCGAGGAAGATTTGGCCCTCGTCCGGCTGGTACAGGCCGGCGAGGATTTTCATCAGGGTGGACTTGCCCGCCCCGTTCTCGCCGACGAGGGCGAGGACTTCCCCCGCGGAGACGTGCAGCGAGACGGTGTCGAGGGCGACGACGCCGGGGAAGCGCTTGCACGCCCCGCGCACTTCGAGGAGGGGAGAGGTCATATCGGGGGATTATCGTTGAGCGTGCCGACAAGTTCACCCAAAAAATGGGGAATCCGGCCGGGAAGTCGGCTAGAAAAGCCGTCATGGACATACCCCCGTGGCCCCCGCGACACGCGACGCATGCGCTGGCCGTCCTCGTCAGCGGCGGGCTGGACAGCGCCGTCCTCCTGTCCGAAGCGGTCCGGCATTACCCGGCCGTTCACCCGATGTACGTCCGCACGGGGTCCGCATGGGAGGAGATTGAGTTTGCCCACTTGCAACGGTTCTTGGGGGCGATGGCCTGCCCGGCGCTCAAGCCGCTGCACACGTTCCGCTTCCCGGTGGACGATATTTACGGGGACCACTGGTCGTTGACCGGGAAGAACGTGCCGGACGAGAACAGCCCGGACGAGGCGGTGTTCCTCCCCGGCCGCAACATGATCCTGCTCTCGAAAGCGCTGCTCTGGTGCCACCTGCACGGCATCCCCGAAGTGGCGATGGGGCCGCTGGGCGCCAACCCCTTCCCGGACGCGACCCCCGAGTTCTACGCCGAGATGGCCGGCGTCGTGAACCGGGCCGTGGGCGGGAATGTGACCGTCGTCACGCCGTACAGTCACTTAACCAAAGCCGAGGTGATCCGCCGGGCCGGCAATGCCCCGCTGGGGTTCACGTTTTCGTGCTTGCGGCCGATGGGGGGGAAGCACTGTGGGCGCTGCAACAAGTGCGCGGAACGGCGGCAGGCGTTCGCGGAAGCGAGGGTGACGGACCCGACCGTGTACGCGAGGGGAGAAGAAAGGCATTTTTAGCCACGGATCGAACACGGACGAAACACGGATAACGGCAGAAGACGAAGAGAAGAACTTCACCACAGAGGACACAGAGAAAAGACACGAGAGGAAAAGCATGATCCGCCGATGAGATCCAATGTCCGCAGAGTAGACCAATTCATTTCGGATCTCATCGGCGTCCATCTGATCGATCTGCGGATCATTGCTTTCCTCTTCTCGGCCGGTCCTCTGTGCTCTCTGTGTCCTCTGTGGTGAA
>JAYUGD010000668.1:0-4481 GCA_043767785.1 Zavarzinella sp.
CTTTGTGGTGAGTGTCTTGATCTTGTTTTGAATTTACGCCGTCCACTCCACGCCCGGCTCGCCTTCGCGAATCTCCCCGATGCGGTGCGTCGGGTAGCCCTCGGCCGTCAGGCGGTCGGCGATGCCGGCGGCGTAGTACGGGGCGACAATGAGGCAGAAGCCGATGCCGCCGTTGAAGACGCGGTCCATCTCGGCCTCGGCGACGTTGCCGGCTTTTTGCAGCCACGAGAAGATCGGCGGGATCGGCCAACTCCCGCGCTGGATGAACGCCCGGCGGTTCGCGGGCAGCACGCGCGGCAGGTTGTCCGTGATGCCGCCGCCGGTAATGTGGGCCAAGGCCCGCACAACCTTCTTCTTCACCGGGTAGTGCTTCAACAGGCTTTGAATGGGCTGCACGTAAATCCGGGTCGGCGTCAGCAGTTCCTCACCGATGGTCTTGCCGAGTTCGGGGACGTGGTCCGTCACCTTCAGGCCGGCGTGGTCGAGGGCGATCTTGCGGGCGAGGCTGTAGCCGTTGGAGTGCAGGCCGGTGGAACTCATGCCCAGCACCACGTCACCGACTTGGACGTTTTGGCCGTTAATCACGTCGTCCCGCTCGACGACGCCGACGGCGAAGCCGGCCATGTCGAAGTCGCCGGGGGCGTAGAAGTCCGGCAGGATGGCCGTCTCCCCGCCGGTCAGGGCGCACCCGGCTTGCTCGCACCCGGTGACCATGCCGCGGACGAGTTGCTCGGCCAGCGGCGGGTCGTCGTTGGGCATCGCCAAGTAGTCGAGGAACACCAACGGCTGCGCCCCGCTGCACAGGCAATCGTTGACGGACATGGCGACGAGGTCGATGCCCACGGTGTCGAACTTCTGCATCAGCGCGGCGATTTTGAGCTTGGTGCCGACGCCGTCCGTGCAGGTGACGAGGACGGGGTTGCGGTAGCCGCCGGAGAAGAGCCAGCGGTTGATGTCGAGGGCGAACAGGCTGGCGAACCCGCCGAAGCCGTCCAGCACGCCGGGGCCGTGCGTCCGCTTCACCAGCTTGCCGATGCGGCCGATGGTGTCCTCGTAGGTGTCCAGGTCGAGGCCGGCCGATTTGTAATCAAGGGAGGGGGTGGACATGCCGGCGCGCGGGGCCTCGTGGGGGGTCAGGGAGTTAGTTCATCGGAACGGGGGAATTTGGCAAGCGCAAAGGGCGGGTTCGACCCGTGTCACGGGCGGCCCGGGGCCGTGCGCCACAGCCACCCCGCGAACACGGCGGCCAGCGCCAAGTCGGGCAGGCCGACGGCGGCGGCGACCGGCGGCAACTCCCCCGATAAACTCATGCCGGCCAAGACGCCGCCGAACGAGCCTTTGCCGGCGACGGCCAACGCCAGCACGCCACGGTTGGCGCGGCCCGTCAGCCCCTGATGAAAGAAGGCGACGCCGAAGGCCAGAATCCAAACGGCGATGACCCAGAGGTAAAGCGGATGCGCTTCGGGGATGCCGAAGGGCGAGCGAAGTTGCGGGAACGGCGGGGCGAAGCCGACGGCCCCGGCCACGTTCATCGGGCCGCAGGCGAGCAAGAGGAACCGCATTCGGGGGCCGAGAAATGTGGACGAGTTCAACGATAATCCTTGGCTACCGCCACGCCGCTGGGCCGTTCGGTTAGAAGTATTCCCCGAGTGAGACATTGCATCCGGGCAACGCGGCACGCAAACGCGCGACGCCGCCCTCAGTGACTTTGGTCTTCCCGAGCACGAGAACTTTCATATCTCTCAGACTTTCGAGATGAACAAGGCCGCGGTCGGCGACCTTCGTAAAGGACATGCGGAGGTATGTGAGCTTTTGTAAACCAGCAAGGTGAGCGATGCCGGCGTTGGTGATCTTCGTGTAGTGCATCAAATCGAGGTGTTCCAGATGACTCAGTTCGCTCAAGTGTGCCAAGCCGGCGTCTCCGATCTTGGTTGCGCCGAGATCAAGATGCCTCAGTTGCTTGAGCTTGCCGACGTGAACCATGCCGGCGTCCGTAACGTTTCTGCACCCGTGCAGTTGCAATTCTTCGAGGTGTGGCGCGTGCCGCAAGTGCGCCAGTCCCTCATCGGTAATGGGATTGCTCACGAGTTTGAGAATTAGCAACTTTGGCACGAACCGGAGGTATTCCAGCGCCCGATCCGTCAACTGCGGACCCAACACCAAGCTGACCAGATCAGGGAACCATTCCAGGTTGCGCAAATCGTCATTCGCCACCTTTCGATTCGCGAAAAACGAGACGCCGGTGACCGTCCCGCCCGTTTTCTGCACGACGTCGCGGGATGACTTGTCATTGAGCGAGTTGAGGTGGGCAATCACTTTGTCGAGATCGGTTTGCGGCTTGGGGTCCGCTTCCACCAGGGCCGCCAGCCCGACGGGGAGGCCGGCAATGCCTGATCGCAGCGGCTCGCGCCCCGCCATTTCTTCCGGGCTTCCCACTCCGCGATACATCGACTCCGGCAATTCGACGAATACGCCATGCTTGGGGTCGCGACACCAGTTGTACCCCCCGTCGTCGAACGGGTTGAACGGAATGTTGCGGTGGGTGTAAAAGTCGGCGGCCACATTGCGCTCGATCTCGACCAGCATGTCATAAACGGCGCGTCCCACTTTCAAATCGGTGCGCCGCTTGTACCGGCGAAAAAAGTCGGGTTGGCCGCTCCAGTAGATCAATAGGGCGGTGCCGAGATCGCAGCGGCGGTGAATGATCTCGCGCAATTTGTCGCAGCCGTAATCCCAGTTGAAGTTCTTGGCAGTGCGGTGGGCCCGCGCTCGCCACGCTCCGTTCGTCTCAGGGATGGGGGGTGGCATGATAGGTTTCCGACTTCATTCATCGGTCAGAGAACTTCAAAAGTCAGAAACCTAAGCCGCGAAAAGCGTTGAGCCGAATGCCACGCGCATGATTTTGAGTGTGCATGGCATTCGGCTCACCCCACCCCACTCACCGTGTCACTTCCCCAGCGTCCCGGCCAGCATCCCATGCACTTCGGCCGACGCTTTCACCACCAGCGCGCCGCTCGGGGCGTGGTAGGTGATCTCGCCTTTGCCGTCGCTGCCGGCGCCCTTCCAACTGTTGGGGTCCACGCTGTTCTTGACCATGTTCACGATCTCGGCCACGTTCTGCTGGGCTTGCAGTTGGTCGTAGGCCGTGCCGAGGCGGATGGCGCCGCCGGGGATGGCGCCGGTGCCGATGACGAGGTCGCCGAGGTAGTAGACGCGGGTCTCCATCGTCTGGGCGGCCTTCTCGCGCGTCACCACCAGAATGCGGCCGTCCTTCACGATGTAGGTGAGGTTGTAACTCGCCAGCAACATCTTGAGGGCGGTGCGGCCCTGCACGGCCGTCGGCGTTTGCAGCGTGGCGGTCGTGGAGGCGTCGATGCCGGCGTCGGTCATCGTCTGCTTGTCCAGCGTGATCGGCTGCTTGAGCGTCGCGGACACCTGCTTCAATGCTTCTTGCAGCGTCATGTCTTTGATGTCGAATTCGACCGGCGATTTCAGGGCGGTCAACATGCTCTTCATGGCCGGGTCGAGCTTCGTCTTGCGCAGTTCGGTGATTTCCTTGAACCGCTTCGCGTCGTACTCGATGTCCCCCTTCGGCATCACGGACTGCTTGTTCAAGTCGAGGGCCGCGAGGCGGTACGACTCGGCCTGCTGGGCGTGGATTAGCTTGATCTCTTCGATGGTCTTGGCCTTGGTGATCAGTTCCGGCAACGCGATCACCGTCGGGTTGGCCGGGTACTTGCCGGCGAGGGCGTCGATCTCCGTCTTGGCCTGTTTCAGGGCGCCGGCCTTGTAGAGGGCGCCGATGGTGTCGATGCTGCGGCGGATGTTGGCGTCTTCTTCCAGCCACGCCTTGCGGCGCTCGATCTCCGCCGCCTTGAGCGGGTTGGCCGTCGTCCCGGCGATCTCCGGCTTCTTGCCCGCCTCGGCCGCGCGCAGGGCGTCGCCGAGCTGGGCGCGCAGCTTGTCCGTTTCCTTCTTCGGCAGGACCGGGTCGTCCAGCATGCGCATCGCCTGGCGGATACGCTCGGCCGCCCGCACGTGGCTGCCGGCCGCCTGGAGCTTCTGGGCCTCGGCGACCGAGCTTTGCACGGCCGCTTCCACCTTCAGCAAGGCGACGGCCTGCAGCTTTTCCTGCTGCTTCAGCAACTGGTCTTGGGCGGGGCTGACGGCGGCGACCGAGAGGGCGACCACCCCGGCGGTGACGAAATGGCGGAGACGCATGGCCCGTGATCCTTCGGGAAAACGTGATTCGTACCCCTTCAACGTAACCGACCGGCCCGACGTTTGCCAGTCGATCCGAATGTCACCGACGGTTGAAATGGGTTAGCGGAGGTGCGGAAGCGCGTCACGGCCGGTAGGACTGGCGCAAAATGAACCGCCTGAAGGCGGTCCTGTTGTTTTTCAAGAGTGACGGCGGTTTGCTCGCGGGTGTCGGCCGTTTACCTCACCCCCCGGCCCCCTCTCCGAAACGGAGAGGGGGA
>JAYUGD010000669.1:0-4478 GCA_043767785.1 Zavarzinella sp.
TGACCGTCGCGGGACGCGCTCCGCTGCGCAAAGCCTCCGCGTCGCGGCTAACAAATCACGCCGCCTACGGTCCTCGCAATTCACTTCCTGCGCGGGTCCACAACGCGCCCCAAAAACGCCACTGCCATAGTTTTCGTGTCGATGATGGCGAACACGAACGGGCGGTCGATTCGCACGGCGCGGGGCGGCGGCCGGTCCGATGCGTCGCTTTTCTTCACTTCGATCACCGTCCCGGCGGCGGCCGTCGCCCCCGCCTCGCCCACCTCGATGCGGGCCTCGTGGATCACTTGGCCGACGAAGGCCGGCCCGGCGGCCAAGCCGCTGAAGTCGGCGGCCGGCTCGAAGATCAACGGGGCGCCCATCTGCTTCAGGTCGTCGTTCAACACTCGCCGTGTGGAGAACCGGAACGTCGGCGATTGCAGGTCAATCGGTTCTTGCTTGGCGGACGCCCACGCGGCCAACTGCTCGGATGTCAGCTTCTCCTCGATGGCCGACAGGCCGTCCGGCTTGTTGGGCAGGGCCAACACCATCACGAACCGGCCGTCTCGGAACGGCACGGCGACCGCCACGCCATCGGCGAATGGGGTGAAGCCCGTCGGCTCCGGCTCGTTGCGGCCCATCGTCGGCACGTTGACAACGGCGCCGTCCGCCAGGGTAAACGGGGCCGGCCGCGTGAGCCGTTTGTTGAACGGTGCCGCCCATTTGCCGTCGAAGTACGTCGCGTTGACGAGCAGGGCGATTGTCTGGTCGCTCAGGTCGGCCGGCGTCACGACGGCGGGGATGCGGCCGGCCGTCTCGCCCGACACCCAGTCGTTCACCTGCTTGGCGACCACGTCCGGCCGCGACCAGTCAACCGGCTTGACTGTCGCCCGGTAGTCCTTGCCGGCCCGCTCGGCGAACGCGGGCAGGAAGGCGTTGCCCCACAGCGAATTGGCGACCTTGAACGTCGTCCCGTCGCCAAGAGTATTCCAGTCAGCCATCCACTTCGCGGTTTCCGCGTGGACGCCGTCGCCGGTCTGGCCGAGCAATTCGGCCAACTCGTGGTCCGTGTCGCCGCGCGCCCCGAGCCGCAGCATCGAGAGGGCCGTCGAGACGCCGAGCGGAGAAGAAACCGTGTTCCCCGCCGGGCCGGCTTGGCGGTGCAGCCGGGCGGAGAAATCAACGGGGGCCGGGCGGGCGGCCGGGGCCGGCGCATCGACCGTTGGCTTTCGGCACCCAACGACAGCGAGCAGTCCAACCAGCAACAGTAACCGTCGCATGAAAGACCTCGGAGAGATAATCAACAACCGCCGTCAGGCGGTCGAGTTGGAGTTCCGC
This sequence comes from Zavarzinella sp., assembly GCA_043767785.1. GTDB lineage: Bacteria > Planctomycetota > Planctomycetia > Gemmatales > Gemmataceae > Zavarzinella. The sequence continues at coordinate 1,318 of JAYUGD010000669.1, forward strand.
CTTCAGGCGGTCTTGGAACTTCCCGAGAAGAGGCCCAAGAGGACCGGAGTCTTCGGCGGTCCGACCCCGGGGGCGAACCGTCGTCACCCACGAAGGCGAACCCTCGAAGACTCGGTTCGCCGGCCGCTGTTGGGCGTCAGGTCACAGACCGCTTAAAAGCGGAACTCCAACACGACCGCCTGACGGCGGTTTCTTGAAAGCCGATTGGTTCACGGCCCGCCGGTCATCATTTCCATCAGCGTCCCGTCCGGCCGCAGCCGTCTCAACCAACTATGGAAACCTTTCTCGAAGTCGGGCACGCTCTGGCCGGCCCACTTCTCGAAATGCCCCAGCGGTTCGCCGCCGGTGTTGATCGACTTTATGTAGAAGTCGGCCCGCGGGCTGCCCAAGGCTCGACGGTCGAACATCAGATATGACGCGACGGCCCACGCGGTCAGGTAGGCCCGGTCGCTGTCGGGCAGGCTGCCGGCGTGGGCGACGACGAAGCCCTTGGAGCCGTTGGTGAGCATGTCCGTGAGCGGGAGGAGTTCCTTCTTCTCCAAGAGTTGCCTGGCCCGGTCGAGGCGGTCCTTGTCCGCGTGGCCGACGCGCAGCTCGCCGGCCTCGAAGACGGCCGTCTCGAACACTTGGGCCATGCCCTCGTTGAGCCAGCGCGGCAGTTCGCCGGGCGTGTCGCGCAGGTTGGGCGGGTAGACGAAGTTGCCGACGTAGGCGTGGAACGCCTCGTGGTAGAGCTGCCGGAAGAGGATTTGCGTCGCCTGGTCGAAGGCCGCTTCGTTGCCTTGGGCGGCCTGCTTGATGCGCGCCCGCGTGTCGAGGAACGGCTGCAAGTGGCGGTTCAGTTCCGGCTTTTTGCCGTACAGCCGGCGGACCTCGGCTTCCTGCTTGCCGACTTCATCGAGCAGTTGGGCGGCCTGTTGCCGGAACTCGTCCAAGTCACGGCCAAGGCGTTGCAGGTCCGTGCCGCAGGACACGCGGTTGGTCGCGGAGTCGTAGTAGGCCGGGTTCTTCAGCGGCAGCCCGGCGGGCAGGGACTTCTGGTAGCCGTCGAGGGATTGATACACGCAAATGGCCGTGGGCTTGCCGCCGCGGTGCCGGGGGGGCAGGAACCCCGCGTAGGCGGCGTAGACGTTCTCCAGCCGGTAGGCGGCCCGGCGGACGATTTCCTCCGGGGCGTCCGACGACAGGGAGAAGAAGTCCGAGTCGTAGCGCAGGCCGCCGGCCGTTTTATCGCCCCACGGGCAGGGCTTGAGGTCCAGCTTCTCCATGCGCCGGGCCTCGGCCGCCGGGTCGAGTTCGAGCAACTTGGCGCGCACGGCCACGCGGTCCTCGGCCGTGACTTTTTCGAGGCGCTCGATTTCGTTGTGCCGGAAGACGCAGGTGAACCAGACGGTGGGCCGGCCGGGGAAGCGCCGGACGATTTGGAAGCGCACCGCCTGCGGGGCCTCCTCGAGGATCAGCCCGTGGTGCGACGCGCCGGACTTGAGCTTGAGCGTGTCGAGCGGCCAGTCGCCCGGCGGGGCGGCCGGCGCCGGCAGGGCGGCCCACGCGAGGACGACGATGGCCAACCGCTCGCGCATGACGGGTTCCGGGCAGACGGGTAACGGTAATTTACCACGCCGCCGCCGGGAACCCAAACAATTCGGCTTACTTCGCCCGGTCTTCGGCCCGGTCGATCTCGATGCGGACGCGGATGTCCGGGTCGAGTTTGCCGTTGGCGATCATGGCCGAGTAGGCGTTGTCGCGCACGCCGATCATCGCCAGGCAGCGGACGCAGGTGGCCCGGACGTTGGCGGACGGGTCGTTGGCGGCGGCCGTCAGCAGCGGCGACCGCACGGCGGCCGACTCGGCGCCGGCCCCTTCCGCCAAGCTCTCGGCGGCCATTTCGCGGGCCGACGGCCGGAGTTCGTTCTTCAACTTCTCGGCCAGCGTGACAATCCGCTCTTCGCGGTCGAAGTTCTTGGCCTTCGGCGTCCCTTGGCTGTTGTTCACCGGGATCACGAAGCCCATCGACACCGGCTCGGACATCGCGAGCTTCGCCGGGGCGACGCGGGCCACCGTTACCGGGGCCGGGTCAGCCTTCATCAAAGTCGTGCCGATCAACGACGGGGGCATGACGACATCCGTCAAGACCGGGGTGGCGGGCCGCGGCGGGTCGCGGCGGACGACGACCGCGGGCTGGGCACGCGGCGAGTCCGGAACCTTCGCGGGCGGAACGGTCTCGGCCGGCTTGGCGAACGTCATCAATGGGCCGGTGGCGAGCGTCGGCTTCGGGGCCGGGCCAGCGAGCGCCGCGGGGAGGGGCTTGGCTGTCGCGCCCGGCCGGTCGTAAATGGTCAGGACTTCGCCGTTGTCCACGGCCTTCATGCGGTATTCCACCGACCCGTCGGCCTGCGGCTTGACGGCCACGACGACGCAGCGGCGGTCCCCCTTCGCCCCCATCCGCACGATGATGTGCTGGTCCGGCTTGTAGGCGTCCGCATTGGCCGGCGAGACGACGCCGGCGAACGCGAGGGCGACGGCGAGCCAGCGACGGCGGATAAGGTGAACCATCGCGCGATCCCCAATAATGCAACGAGTCCGTGAACAGGGGAAACATCGGATGCGCGGGGGGCGCCGGTCAATCCAGATGCGCGGGGTTGCGCAAGTCGGCCGGCAAGATGGGAAGACCCTGCGGGTCCGGCAGGGGGATTGTCGAAATGACAATCGGCGTTGTCACCGGCGGCCGTCGAACGGAGTCTGCGAGAATTCGCCACCTTGGGGAACGACTTTGACCAACGAGCCGCGGGGTTCATCCCCGCGGGAGTACTCCCGTCGGGATGAACCCGACGGCTCGTTGGCCGAGCGCGAAGCGCGTGTCGTCACCCACGGGGTCGGGCCATCGAAGACTCGGTCCTTACGGGCCTTGATGGGGGGGAGTTCCAAGACCGCTTAAAAGCGGGACTCCAACGGAACCGCCTGACGGCGGTTGGGAACCGGGCGGTGGTCGCCGGGATCGAGTCCGAGTTCCGGCTTCTCCTGTTGCCCATGAGGGTGCCTGTCTGCCGTTCGTCGCTTCCAGTGGCCGAAAGAATCCATGCAAGCCGTCGGCCGGGTGGTTACAGTCAAAAATGACCGCCCACACTCTCACCACAAGGGGCTTGCGATGTCTGACACGATTA
>JAYUGD010000670.1:0-12120 GCA_043767785.1 Zavarzinella sp.
GATGACCGTTCGCCCAAGGGGTCGGACCCTCGAAGACTCGGTCCTCTTGCCTATTGCGGCGGGACGGTCACGGACCGCTTAAAAGCGGGACTCCAACACGACCGCCGGACGGCGGTTGGGAATCGCGTCCAAGGCGTCACGCCAGAATCTTGGTCAACACGTCGCCGGCCACGTCGGTGAGGCGGTACTGGCGGCCGTTGTGGAAGTGGGTCAGCTTCTTGTGATCCACGCCGAGCAGGTGCAGCATCGTCGCGTGCAGGTCGTGGACGGACGCGCGGTCCGTGACGGCCTTGTGGCCGAACTCGTCCGTCTCGCCGTGACTGGCCCCGCCCTTGATGCCGGCCCCGGCCATCCACGTAAGAAAGCCGTGCGGGTTGTGGTCGCGGCCGCCGTTGCCTTGGGACACCGGCATCCGCCCGAATTCGCCGCCCCAAACCACCAAGGTCGAATCCAGCAGGCCGAGGCGCTTGAGGTCGGTCAGCAGGGCGTCGATGGGGGCGTCCGTCGCGGCGCAGTGGCCGGCGTGGTTGCCGGCTAGGTCGGAGTGGGCGTCCCACTCGCCGTCCGAGTACACTTGGACGAAGCGCACGCCCTTCTCGACGAGCCGGCGAGCGGTCAGACACTTCGTCCCGAACGACTTGGCCTTCGGGTCGTCCAGCCCGTACATCGCCCGCGTCGCCGCCGTCTCCTTGGACAAGTCGATCAGGGCCGCCGCTTCGGCCTGCATTCGGTAGGCCAACTCGAACGACGCGATGCGGGCCGACAAGTCCGGCTCCCCCGGTCGGTCTTGCAGGTGGGCGCCGTTGAGCTTGGCCATCAGGTCGAGTTGGGCGCGCTGGTCGCCGGCCGTCACGTCCTTCGGCCGGCGCAGGTTGAGGACCTGGTTCCCCTCGGGCCGGAAGAGCGTCCCCTGGTGGGCGGCCGGCAAAAACCCCGACGACCAGTTGATGGGGCCGCCCTTTACGCCGGCGTTGTTCCCCAGCACCACGAACCCGGGCAGGTTTTGGTTCTCACTGCCGAGGCCATACGTCACCCACGCGCCGGCGGCCGGGAAGCCGGGCCGGCTAATGCCGGTGTTGATCTGGTACAGGGCCGGGACGTGGTCGTTGGAGTCGGTGTGCAGCGACTTCACGAAGGCGATCTCGTCCGCGTGCTTGGCGACGCCGGGGTACTTGTCGCACACCCACGCCCCGGACTGGCCGTGCCGTTTGAACGTGAACGGCGACTTCATCAGCGGGCCGGGGCTGCCGTTGAACACGTCGATCTTGACGCGCTTGCCGTCGAACTTGTCCAGCGCCGGCTTCGGGTCGAACAGGTCCACCGCGCTCGGCGCGCCTTCCATGAACAGCCAGATCACCGCCTTGGCCTTGGCCGGGAAGTGCGTCGCCTTCGGGGCCAACGGCCCGCCCGGCGCCGCCCGGGCGGCGTCGCGGTTCAGCAGGTCGGCCAAGGCGACCATGCCGAACCCGGCCCCGGCGGTGCGGAGGAAGCGGCGGCGGTCGAACGGAGCGGTGTTGAACACGGTCACAGGTTCACTCTCAACAAATTGGTCGTGTCGGCGGCCAAGGTATTTCTCAATCTCGGTGCCCATTGACCCCGTGGGCGAACGGCTGTTACCCGACGAGCCGCGGGGTTCATCCCCGCGGGAGTACTCCCGTCGGGATGAACCCGACGGCTCGTCGGCTGTTGCCGTTACCCACATAGGCGGACCCTCGAAGACTCGGTCCTCCTGCCTACTGGGGCGGCGAGGTCACAGACCGCTTAAAAGCGGGACTCCAACGGGACCGCCGGACGGCGGTTGGCCCTCAATCGACGTAGATGAACTCGTTCAACCCGAACAGCGCCTGGCAATAATCGGTCAGGGCCTGCCGCCGAATCTCGGGCGGGCCGGCCTTCGGGTCGCGGGCCGACCGCTCGCGGCTCTGGGCGGCGAGAAACTCGACGCCCGCGTTCCGCTCTGCATCAATCGGCGGGCGGCCGAACGCCAAGCGGTACGCCCGGTCCACGGAGCGGGCCGGGTCGCCGTCGGCGTCTCGCAACAGGCGGTCGGCGAAGTCGGTCGCCCTTGCCCGCACGAACGGGTCGTTCAAGAGGGCGAGGGCTTGCGGGGCGACGGTGGTGACGTTGCGGCGGCCGGCACACTGCTGGGCGTCCGGCACGTCAAACGCTTGCAGCAGCGGGTGCGGGATGACGCGCTTGTGGAACATGTAGACGCTGCGCCGGCGGACCGGCGGGCCGTCCGGGATGTTTTGCGGGTACGGGTTCTTCAGGTTGCGGGCCACCATCGCGTCGGCCGGGATCGGGGCCTTGAACGCCGGGCCGTACATCTCCTCGTTCAACGACCCGCCAACCGCCAGCATCGCGTCCCGCAGCGCCTCGGCCTCCAGCCGCCGCGGCCGCACGCGCCAGAGGAGCCGGTTGTCCGGGTCTTCTAATTTCGGATTTCGGATTGCGGATTGCGGAATGAAAACCGGCATCCCCATCACGGCGGTCAGCGCCTGAAGGGGTATTTGAATCCGCAATCCGCAATCCGAAATCCGAAATTGCGACGACTGGCGGTAGACGGCGCTCAAAAGGATCGTCCGGTGCAGGTGCTTGAGCTTCCAGCCGTGGGCGACGAGGTCGGTGGCCAGCCATTCCAGCAACTCCGAGTGCGTCGGCCGTTCGCCGCGGGCGCCGAAGTCGTTCGGCGTGCGGACCAAGCCTTCGCCAAAGTGGTGTTGCCAGACGCGGTTGACGATGACGCGGGCGAGCAGCGCGCCGGCGCCGCGGTCGGCGTCGGTGATCCACGTCGCGAGGGCTTTTCGCTGGTACGTGGTGTCCGTACGGTCGCCGTCGGCGCGGGCTTCTTTCCAATAATCGGCGGCCGGCTTGTCGCGGGTCAGGACGGTGAGGAAGCCCAACTCGACCGGCGTGGCCCGGTCGTGGAAGTCGCCGCGGCCGAACAGCCAGCTCACCGCCGGCTTCGCCCCGAAGTCGCGGAACGCCAGCGCGGCCGGCGGGGCCTTCGGCTCGCGCGCCTTCACCGCAATTAATTCCACCGTCAGGTCGTTCCATTGCCGGAGGGCCGGGTTGTCGTGGCCGACCGGCGGCCCGTCAGGTTCCTCCTCAAGCAGATTCGGCCCGCGAAATTTCTTCCGCGCGTCCCGTAAGGCGTCGAGCTTTGCTTCCACCGCTTTGCGCTGCTTCTCCCATTCGCCTTTCGCCCGCTTGTGCGCCTCGACCTCGGCCCGCGTCCCCAACGGCACCTCAGCCCGGTCCCCGGAGTGCAGGGCGGCCAGCACGCGGTAATAGTCCCGCGCACTGATCGGGTCGAACTTGTGGTCGTGGCAGCGGGCGCAGCCGACGGACAGGCCGAGCAGGGCCGACCCGGTGGTGGAGACCATGTCGTCCAGGTCGATGTAGCGTTGGCGTTGGCGCTCTTCTTCCAGAAGCTTGTCGGGCAACTCGGGACTCGGCCCGGCCGTCAGGAAGCCGGTGGCGGCGATGGCCCGCGGGTCGTCCGGCTCCAGTCCGTCCCCGGCCAGTTGCCGGCGCACGAAGGCGTCGAACGGCATGTCGTCGTTCAAGGCGCGGATGACGAAGTCGCGGTAGTGGAACGCGGCCGGCCGGTCGATGTCCCCCTCGTAGCCGCCGCTGTCGGCGTACCGCGCCACGTCCAGCCAGTGCCGGCCCCAGCGCTCCCCGTAACGCGGACTCGCCAACAGGCGGTCCACGAGCGCTTCATAGGCGGCGTCGGCGTCCGGAGCCGTGACGAACGCCGCGACCTCGGCCGGCGTCGGCGGCAGCCCGGTCAGGTCGAACGTGACGCGGCGAATGAGTTGCTCCCGCGGCGCGGGGGCGGCCGGCGTCAGCCCCTTGGCCGTCAGTGCGGCGAGGATGAAACGGTCAACGGGCGTGCGGGTCAGTTTGGCATCGGCGGGCAGCGCGACCGGGCCGAGCGGCCGGAACGCCCAGTGCTTGCGGTCCTCGTCAGTCACGACGAGTTCCGTCTTCCCGGTGTTGGCCGGCGCCGGCCCCTCGCGCGGCCACGCGGCCCCGGCGTCGATCCACTTCCGCAGCGTGTCAATTTGGCCGGCGGTCAACGGCGTGTCGCCCGGCGGCATCCGCGTCTTGGCGTCCGCCGCCGTCACCCGGCGAATCAGTTCGCTCGCGTCCGGCTTGTGCGGGACGACAGCCGGCGCCCCCGAGTCGGCCTTGCTCACGGCCGCGTCCCGCGAGTCGAGCCGCAGCCCGCCCTTCTGCTTCGCCGGGCCGTGACACTTCAGACAGTTCGCCGTCAGGATGGCGCGGGCTTCGGCGCCGACATCCGCGGCATTGACGGCCGTCCCCGCGAGGAGAAGCACGACGCCGCAGAACGAGGAATAGAGTGGTCGCAATGGAGTGAACATGAACCCTCACCATACCTCTCCCCGGCACCCGTTTCAACGCCGGGGCGCCACGGCTTCGCGGCTGCTAATCACCGCCGTCCGGCGGTCGCGTTGGAGTCCCGCTTTTAAGCGGTCTGTGACCTTCCCGCCGCAATAGGCCGGCGAACCGAGTCTTCGAGGGTTCGCCTTCGTGGGTGACGGCCGTTCGCCCCCGGGGTCGGACCGTCGAAGACTCGGTCCTCATGGGCCTTCTGGGGGAGCGTTCCAAGACCGCTTAAAAGCGGGACTCCAACACGACCGCCTGACGGCGGTGAAATCCGGCCCCGCGGGCCGGCATCACTTGGGGGACCGGCGTTCGGCCGCCTCGTCGAGTGCCGTCAGCAGTTCAGCGAGGGCCTTTTCCTTCGCCCAGCGCTGGCCGCCGCGCACGCTCACCCATGCCGGACTCGGGACGCCAGACTCGGCCACGTCTTCCGGCCGCCGGATGGCCGATGTCGCCATGCGGGCGTTCTGAAACCCCCGGCTGTCGAAAATGAACGTCCTCCCCGGGTCGGTCGCCTGGACCTCGCCGACCAGCCAGCGGAGGCGTTCGGGCGCCAGCGGCGCCGTCCACCAGCGGTGCGTTCGGACTTGCCGTTCCAAGGCCGTCTCGGCCGGGTCGGTCGCCGGGACGACCGCGGGCGGGCCGTCACCCGGTCCGGGACGAGTCGCGTCTGAGCAGCCCGCGGCGGCGCAAAGCACGGCGACACTCGCCGACCGGCGCAGGCACGCGGTCATTAGGCCGGCACGAAATGGGGACATGAGGACCTCCGGAAAGGGGAGCCTACTTCCGACTGGCGAGGTATTCCGCGAGCGCGTCCAAGTCGGCGTCACTAATCTTGTCCGGGCCGCTGGCCGGCATCTTGGACGGCGGCGAGTGCGTCTTCGGGTCGCGGACGTGGTCGGCGAGCCACTGCTTCGTGTGGTCCGCCTTGGCCCCGGTCGCCGTGAGGTCCGGGCCGCTCATGCCGCCGCTCATGCCCTTGCCGCCCGGCGGGCCGTCCTTCGGGGCCGGCGGGCCGCCGCCCGTGTCGCCCAGCTTGTGGCACTTGGCGCAGTTGTTGTCCGCGTACACCTTCTTGCCGGCGGCGTACTCTTGGCCGCCCGGCAATTTGGCCAACACGTCCGCCGCCGTCGGCGCCCCCGGCCCGCCCGCCATCGGGCCGGCGCCGCCGCCCGTGTCGGCGGCCTTGTCGCAGCCCGCCGCGAGGAAGCAAGCGGCGCCCATGCCCACGAGGGCGAGGGCCAATCCCAACGGGCGTCTGTTCCGGCGGGCCATGATGATCTCCCGGTTTCGGCCGATTATTGGCCGATGAAAGTAGGTGAACCTGTCCGCATACCGAACAAGCCCAGTCTAAACGAAGTGACTCGGCGCGGCCACCGCCCGCGACGACGCCACGGAATTGACGGCTGACCGGAAGGCCGCTTGCCACCGGAAATGGACGCCCCGTCGGCCGCGTGTCTGGCCGACGGGCGGGCGTGACGGCCGTGACTTGGCCCGTTTTTCGCCCCCTCCCCTTTAAAATTTTTGGCGGCGACCTATAGAATGCCCCTGCGGATACCGGACCCAAAAGCCGGTTGCCGTCGGGCCGGGGGTAGTAGCGAGTCTGCCGCCCGGCCAACTTTTTTTTTCGGCAGCACTATCCCAACGGCAACTTCAACATCTTCGCCCGGCGGACGGCCAACGCCACGCCGCGCGTCAGCACGCGAGCCGGCAAACGGTTCTCACATAAGTAATGCGCGGAGAGGAAACATGGGCGCCATACTCATTGCTTTGCGTGAGCATGTTTTGGGCGGGAAGCCACATACTCACGCAAAGCCGTGAGCATGGCGCCCCTGCGGGCGCATGGCAACGGCCGTCTTTGCCGGCCCCCTCTCCCGTCCGATTTGTCCCCGCCCAACCCCCATGATGTGCTTGGCCGTCTACGGCCGCCAACTCGCTGGACAATTTTGTTGACGGCCTGTGCGGGAGCCCGGATGATGGCCGTGGCGGCCGGCGGGCCGCAACGAGGAGGCGCGCCTTGGCTTGGTGGCACATATTGTTCAATCTCCCCGAGGGCCTCGCCTTGGCCGCCGGGATTTATGTTCTGACGCGACGCCGTCGGCGGTCCCGGAAAGCGACCGGGCTGGCCTTGGCGGCTCTATACATACTCGCCACTTGGTGGGCCGTCGAGGTCGGCGTTCGGGTGGCGGTTAACGGCTTCGGCGCGCTAAACGCCTTGCCGCCCGACGCGGTGCAACCGGTCGTCTACGTGTACAGCGGCTTGCGAACGTGCTGGCACGCCGGCTGCCTTCTCTTGCTCGTCTATGCCGTCGTGGCTGACCGCTGCCCCGGCCAGCCGGGCGAGGCCGAAGCCGACTACGCGGACGCTGAGCGGACCAAGTGACATGAGCCGACACGAGCTTCTATTCAGCCTCACGGCCGATTGCTTGGATGGCCGGTGTCGGCGCGAATAGGGGGCGTTTGGACATGGGGCTAGATCCTGAATCCGGTAGATGACCGGGGGACAGGCCGCCCGACCTCACGAAAGATCGGTCACGTAAATACGTTCAGTCGAAGTGGTTACAAACAATAGCTGCGACTGGAATTGAACCAGTGACACCTCGCTTATGAAGCGAGTGCTCTAACCGCTGAGCTACGCAGCCGTGAGGGGAAAAGATACTTCCCGGCCCGTGTAGCGACAAGTCCCCGGCGGGTTTGGTTCGGCGGGCGGCGTACAATCACTTTCATGCGGCGTTTCCTCCCCATTTTGGCCGGGTTGGCGTGTCTGGCGGCGAGTTCGGCGTGGGCCGACGACGCCCAGCGACGCGACGGCACGCCCGTGGCCGGCGTGTTGAAATGGGAGGCTGACCGCTTGCGGTTCTCGGCCGCCGGGCGGGACGAACCGCTCGGCGAACTGGAAGTGCTTCGCCGGCCCAAGTTGCCGGCCCCGGCGCGGGAGTGCGGCTGGGTGTTGCACCTCGTCGGCGGGGACTCGTTCCCCGTTCACCCGTTGGAAATCACCGAGAAGGAACTGCGGGTGCGGATGCCGTGGGCCGACCAGTTTGGCGTGCCCCGATCGGCCGTGGATCGCTTGACTCAGTGGCCGGGCCGGCAAATTGTCGCGGCGGACTGGAAGGTGGGCCAGGCGGTGCGGGTCGAGGCGCCGCGCGGTTGGCTGGTGTTGCGCGCCCCGTTCGTGAAGACGGCAACGCGGCGGCTCACCTTGGAACTCGGCTTCGTGCGGGACGGCAAGCCGGCCCCCGTGAGCGTGGACATCTCCGCCCCGACGGCCCGCATCGACGTGACGGCCCCGGACCCTGCGGACGTGGCCGGCAAGTTGAACCGCGACGGGCGAGCGCACCGGATGGCCGTCGCCTTCGACGGTGACGGCCTTCAACTGTCTGTTGACGGCTATATGCTGTGGTCCCGCGACCGCGGGCCGGGCGTCTTGCGGGAAGTAAAGTTGACCACATCCGGGGACGGGGCCGAAATCGTCGCCGTGGATCAGATCGTCCTGTGGCGGGAAGCGGCCGCCGCGAAGGGAATGGCTTCGCTCCAGCCGTTGCGGGATCGCGTCGTCACCGCCGAAGACGCCGAGGTATACGGCTCACTCACCAAACTCGACGCGGCCGGGCCGACGCTCAAAATCCAAGACAAGGCGGCGCCCGTGCCGTGGGCGGCGGTGCGGGAATGCACCTTCGCCGACCTTGGCAGTGCGGAACATTCCACGACCGGCGAACACGTCGAGTTAACGCTTCAGGCGGGCGACCAGCCGGCGGGCCGACTCACCGGGCTGGTGACATCATGGGGCGACAAGACCGTCGAACTCGACCACCCGCGCCTCGGGGTGATGACGATTCCCGCCGCGCTCGTGACGGAAGTTCGCCCGCTGTTTCACGGGCAGCGCTTGGTGGTCGATTCCAAGCCGCGGCATCTCGGCGCGCGGGACGTGGCCGGGTTCCGCATGGTGAAGCCGCAAGGCATGGCCGTCACCTTCCCCGTGGAATGCGAGGACGCCGCCGCGCCCGTGGACGTGGTGATCGACGCCCGCGGGACGCGAACCCCGGGCGTGTTGGCCGTGCTGTTCAACGGGGAGGCGGCCGGCACGATTCCCGTCGCCGGCGACGAGTGGGCGCCGTACCGCCTCACACTGCCGGCGGGCGTGAAGCGCCTCCGCAACGAGTTGGAGATTCGCTGGGAGCCGTCGCCCAAGGCCGGGGACGTGGAGATTCGCGGCGTGCGGCTGGAGGTCCCGTTGAAATGACGCCCGACAACCCCGTCAAGACCGTGGCGCTGCGGGACACCGAGGCCGCGACCGACTTTCTGTTGCAAGGCCTGTGGTTCCAACGGGCCGCGCCGCCGCACGGGTCGGCGGTGCGGGCCGTGCTGACGTGGACGCTGGAAATCGTCGCCGGCGGCCAGCCGCTGCTCCCGACGGGGATGATCGCCGACTTCGGGCACGTCGCCTACGGTTCCCAGACGGAAGTGAAGCGCCAGAAGGACGCTGTCGCCGTGCCGGGCGTGCCGCCGGGACTGTTGCGGACCTACGAGGACCACGTCCTCGGCAAGTTCTACGCGGACGCCACGGTGGAGCGGGCGTCGGACGCTATGCGCCGCTACCAGGGCCGCGACCGGGACAAGGGCCTCGCGTACTTCGTGAAGCAGTTCCGCGAGCGGGCCGGCCTCGGCGGCGTCGAACTCTCCCCCGGCCCGGTGCGGACGCTGATCGACGGCAGCGCCGAGGACTTGCTGCGCCGCGGCTGGGAATCTCTATCCACGAAGGGGCCGCGGCCGGAATTGCTGGCCCTGTACGAGCAGACCACCGCCGCCAGCCGCCGCATGGCCGAGGTGCTGGCGCCGGCCGACATCGACGCCTTGGAGAAGCGGACGGCCTTGGCCGAGATGGGGCAGTACGTCGCCCACCGGCAAGTCGTGCTGCTCGCCCACCGGCTGGAAGAGCTGTTGCCCAAGCGCAAGGTGAAGCCGTTGGCCAACCGCCGCGAGGTGCCGACGCGGGTGCTGGACGAGGACACCTACCCCGTCGGCGGCTTCACGTCCATTTCCAACAAGGGGTCGGTGGAAAGCCTGCTGCACTCGCAGCTCGCGTACATCGAGCCGGACCCGGCCCTGCGGCCCGACCTGTTCGACGTGAAGTACGTGCGGGACGAGCTGTACTACTACTCGCGGGACGAGAACCAGTTCCTGCGCCGCCGCCGCACGTTCGTGTTCGCCCTGATGCCGGACCTGGTGAAGAGCCGCTTCAAAGACCCGGACCTGCCGGCCCAGCGCATCGTCTTGGTGCTGGCCGCCGTCGTCACGCTGGTTCGCCGGCTGGCCGACTGGCTAAGTACGGAGGCCCTGCGCTTCGAGGTCGTCTTCGTCGAACCCGCGGACGGCAAGACGCTCGCCCACGAGAGCGACCTGTGCGAGACGCTCTTCCGCGAGGAGATCGCCAACGGCCTCCTGGCCGTCACGCACCGGCGCGGCGACCCGTGCCGCTTCGCCGACGAACGGGCCAACAAGAGCATGTGCCACCTCCTCGTCATCAGCGCCGACGGCGGCCCCGACTCGACGGCCCTCGCCCTGACGACGCAGATGCTGGTGAACGAACCCCGCCCCGTGTTATGGGCCGAGAACAAGGCGACGGAAATCCCCCCGTCCGACGACCCCGTGGAAGCGTGGGCCGCCGCCTTGGAACACTTGCTGATGGCGTGGGTGTGACGAATGGAACGCCGTGAAGCCGCATCATTGTCAGACACGACTCCCCGCGGTGGATTCCGCCCCAACGGGGCGAATTCCGGCCCCAACACTTGGGGCGGCGACTTGTGTATAACGATGAGCGCACAGCCTTGAGCATGGTGCCCCTGAACACATGGCCGGGCTTCCGAAAGTTCCCGCGTCAGGGTGCGGCTTTCCGGGCTAGGAAAACTCTGGTTGCGGCTTGCATATCGTGCCGCCCGCGTTTACGCTGCGGATGACGAAGAGAACGGCCAACTCCGAGTTGGGGATGGGTGTCCACTGCGAGTTGGCCCAATTACTGTTCGGCACCGGGAGGGTACTCGATGGCAGAAGGCGTTGACCCGCGTGAACGTCGCATCCGCCAGTTCGAGCACTACCTCGGCCTGATGGAACACCGCACGCTGCGATTGGTGAAGTCCGACTGCTTCCTTGTGTTCTCCGTGCGCGCCCCGCGCGAGGTTCGGGCACGGATCGGCGGCTCCAAGACACGGATCGTGCAGTTCGCCTTCATGTCGGGCGGGTTCTACATCGACCTGCCGGACACCTCCATCACGCCGGAGGATGCGCGAGTGATAGCCCAGCGGCCGGGGTTCGAGTTCGCCTTGGACCGCCCTCAAAAGCGGCTCGGCGAGCGGCAGTCCGATCCGGTCCAGCGGCAGTATCAGTACGCCGAGCAGCAGGCCGCCGCCGCGGACGCCGCGTTCGTGATCTTCGACTTGTGGGGCACTCCGCTCGATGCCTGGGTCACGGTGCAAGCGTCGGCGTTCGAGGTGTCGCGGCGGTGGGAGCGGAACTTCTCGATGGGTTGAGGTGCGGGCGCCGGATAAGGCGTTGCGGATGCCGGGAACCTCAGCCCTCGTAATGTGTTATATGCCGCTTCGGCCCCAACACCTGACTTTGGCTTTCGGCGGTGGAGGTAAAGGGCGCGATGGTCGAAGACACACTGCCGACAGTGCCTGACGCGGCCCGGTATGCCGCCGCCCTCACGCGACTTGCCGCGCAATTGTCCGACCTACAGCGGGCATTGCTGGTCGCCCACTATCGCGCTCCAGGCCATGCGGCCACCGCCCGCGAACTCGCAGAGGCGGCCGGGGCGTCGGGCTGGCAGGTGGTAAACGGCCAGTACGGGCGGCTCGGGTCCATGCTCCGGGACGCCCTTGACTTCCGGGCCGAAGGCCAGCAGTCCTACGCCGTCGCGTCGTTCGTCCCGCCCGGCGTCCGCGGCAACACTGAGTGGCTCTGGGTCATGCACACAGAGTTGGTTGCAGCATTAGCCTCGCTGGGGTGGGCCACTGACGCCGAATTACTAGTTCGGCGGAGAGCGGCCGAGGTGCCAACGTTCCTGCTAACTTGGAACCCAGGCGTATGGGACGGCGAGATCACCGACCCGATCGACTGGAGTTGCGGGAACAGCAAGCGGATCCGGACGGGCGACCGGCTGTTCCTCATTCGGCAGGGTATCGAGCCGCGCGGCATGGTGGCGTCAGGTCACTCGCTCTCCGACGTGTTCGAGGACGCTGAGGGTATTCGCCGAGTCCGCATGGGCATCGACACACTGCTCGGCTACGACACCGAGGTGATTTTCCCTCGCGAGCGGCTGGTTGCCCTAAATGCCGGGCTGGCCGAGCCGATGAATTGGGGGGCGCAGATTTCCGGCACCCGCATCCCCGACCCGGTGGTCGAGCGGCTTGAGGCGGCGTGGGCAGAGTTCCTGACCAGCCGACTATCGCAGGCCGACGAACTCCCCCACCCATTCACCTATCCCGAAGGGGCGGCACGGCAGATTTTGGTCAACGCCTACGAGCGCAGTCCGGAAGCTCGGCGGCGGTGCATCGAGCATTACGGCCGGTCATGCACTGTGTGCGGGATGTCGTTCGGCGCGGTGTATGGGCCGCACGCGGAGAGCTTGTGCAAAAATCGGCCGGCGGGGGCGACAGGATTCGCGGGCCGCGCTATGGTGGAGACACCGCCATTGTACGTCACGAGTGT
>JAYUGD010000671.1:0-4470 GCA_043767785.1 Zavarzinella sp.
CTCCGCGTCGCGGCTAACAAGGCGGGGCGGCAATCGGCCCGTCAGCCCATGAGCTTCTTGTCCACGAAAATTGTATTGGCGAGCGTCATGCCCCGGGGGACGTAATCGCGGGTCGCCAGGAAGTCGGCGATGGCCGGGTCCATACGGAAGCCGCCGCCGGCGGTCGTCTCGGCCGAGATGACTTTCGGGCGGTACTTGCCGTAGTCGAGCGTCTTCAGGATGGTCAGGTCCAGTCCCTCGGTGTCGATGCTCAGGAAGTCCGGGGCCTGCCCGTTGAAGTGGGCGGCCATCACCTTGTTGATGTTCACCAGCGGCATTTTCACGACGCGCTTGATGAACGTCTTGCCGCCCGTTTCCTTCTCGCGCCGCCGGGCGTCGTCGCCGTCGAAACTGCTCATTTGCGGGTAGTTCAGGACGTAGAAGTCGGCCTCTTCCGTGTCGTCCAGGCCGATGCCAATGTTCAGCACCGTGTCCCCGGGGCGCTGACTGGTCAGGTCGGGGATCATGTCCACGTTCGGCTCGACCAGCACGCCGCGGCCGCCTTGGCGGTACATCAGGAACGTGTTGCTGCCGATGACCGGGTGGAACGCCCCCACGTCCATGTAGCTGGGCTTGTCGATGTTGAGGAACTTGAACAGGCCGACACAGATCACGTCCTCGCCGGACTGGGAGAACGTCAAATTCGTCCCCAGCGGCAGGGCTTTCTGCTTCCAGTCCAGCGGGGCGAAGTACGCCCCGGCAGCCGTGGCGGTCAGGCCGGCGACGGCCCCGGTCAGGAAGTGCCGGCGGCCTTGGTGGCACGTCGGCTTGGCTTCGGTCAGCGTTTCCATGCGAAAGTCCTGCAACGGGTGGCGAAGCGGGGGAAGGGCCGGAAGAAGCGTAGAACAAAAAAAGGCCCGGCGCCGGGCAAGGCGGGCGGGTGCCGTTCCCGCGACCCCATTTTTCTCTCCGCTCTCGCCCGCCGACGTGGTACAAAACCCTTCCCCCGCCCGTTGGGAGCCTCTCATGCGTGCCGTGCTTGCGTTGGCCTTTCTGATCCCGCTGACGGCCGTCGCCGCCGACCCGCCCAAGAAAGACCCGGAGCCGAAGAAGGAGTCGGTGGTTTTCCCCGGCGAGGCGGCGACGCGGCAATACTTTCAGCGGCAGGTCAAGGACATCCAGGACGCGACGCTGACGCCGTACAAGACCAAGGAAGATTGGGAAAAAGCCCGGCCGGAACTCAAGCGGCAACTGCTCGACATGCTCGGCCTGTGGCCGTTGCCGGCCCGCACGGAGTTGAAGCCCGTCGTGACCGGGACGGTTGACGCGCCAAAATTCACCGTGGAGAAACTGCACTTCCAGTCGAAGCCCGGACTGTACGTCATGGCCAACTTGTACGTCCCCAAGCCGGCCCCGCAGAAGGCGCCGTGCATCCTCTATGTGTGCGGCCACGGCAACGTCATCAAGGACGGCGTCAGCTTCGGCAGCAAGGTCTTTTACCAACATCACCCGGCGTGGTTCGCCGAGCACGGGTACGTGTGCATGGTGATCGACACGCTGCAACTCGCGGAGATTCAGGGCTTCCACCACGGGACGCACCAACTCGGGCAGTGGTGGTGGCAGGGCTTGGGGCACACGCCGGCCGGCGTCGAGTGCTGGAACGCCATGCGGGCCATCGACTACTTGGAGACGCGGCCTGAAGTGGACGCCAAGCGCGTCGGCGTCACCGGGCGGTCCGGCGGCGGGGCGTACTCGTGGTGGATCACCGCGACGGACGAGCGCGTCGCCTGTGCCGTCCCCGTGGCCGGCATCGCGGACTTGCAATCGCACTTGCTGGAGGGCTACCCCGGCCGGTTCGAGAAGGGCGTGATCGCCGGGCACTGCGACTGCATGTTCATGGTGAACACCTACCGCTGGGACTTCGCCACCGTGGCCGCCATGTGCGCCCCGCGGCCCGTGCTGCTCGGCAACAGCGACGCGGACGACATTTTCCCCGTGCCCGGTTACCGCCGCTTGGCCGAGAAGACGCGCCACATTTACGGCCTGCTCGGGGCCGCGGACAAGTTCGCCCTGCTGGAGACCAAGGGGCCGCACATGGACACGCCCGAACTGCGGGCCGGCGCGTTCCAATGGCTAAACCGCTGGCTGAAGAATGACAACGCGGAGGTCAAAGACCCGACGCCGGCGACGAAGTTTGAGCCGGCCCAGCTCAAGGTGTTCGCCAAGATTCCCGAGGACGAGCGGAACACGCGCATCCAGGAAACATTCGTGCCGGCCGCGGTCATCGAGGCCCCGAAGTCCTCCGAGGTGGCGAAGGCGTGGTGGCCCGCCAAGCGCGAGGAGATGTTGAAGGAACTACGAGAGCACACCTTCCGCAACTGGCCGAAGGAAGTCGATCTGGCGACGAAGCCCGCCGGGGACAAGACGCACGACGGCGTGCGCCTGCGGGCGTGGGACTTCATCAGCGAAACGGGCGTCGAGCTGCGCCTGTGGCTGATGACCGCCGCCACGACGGAAAAGCCGGCGTTGGTGGTGTTGAACGCCCTCACCGAGGCCGACTGGAAAACGTGGTGCGCCGACCTCGGCCCAGAATTCGCGGAGGTGTTGCAGGTCCCCAAGACGCTCAAGCAGGACGAGGCCAAGTTCAAGCAGAACAAGGCCGTGATGGAGAAGATGAAGTGGGCCTTCGCCGCCGTCTGCCCGCGCGGCGTCGGGCCGACGCGCTTCGCCGAGGCGGGCAGCCGCGACGAGATTCAGTATCGCCGCCGCTTCGCCCTGATCGGGCAAACGTGGGAAGGCCAGCAAGTCTGGGACGTGCGCCGGGCCTTTCAAACGTTGGGCAAGCTCGGCGAACTGAAGGACGTGCCGCGCTGGCTGCAAGGCAAGCAGGACATGGCGACCGTCGCCCTGTTCGCGGCCCTCTTCGAGCCGGCCGTGGCAAGACTGGACCTGTGGCAACTTGCCCCAACCTTCAAGACCGCCCCGCCCATGCTGAACGCCTGGCGGCACTTGGACATTCCTCAAGCGCTGGCCCTCGCCCACCCGATGAACGTGAAACTGTACGTGAAGGACGAGGCCGCCCGCCAAGCGTGGGCGTGGCCGCTGGAGTTGCAGAAGGCGCTGGGCAAGGAGACACTTCAGTTGCGGGTAGTGGGGGAGTGATACAGTCTCCGATAAACGAGCCGCGGGGTTCATCCCCGCGGGAGGTCTCCCCACGGGGATGAACCCCGTGGCTCGTTGTGTGTCGCTCTTCCTTGAATCACAAGGGAGCAACTCATGGCCACCGTCGAAATCTTCGCGTGCGTCCGGCGTGATCAGGTGATCTCCGCGATTAAACTCGTCCGCGAGATTACCGGCTTCGGGTTGGCGGAATCGAAGGCCGTTGTTGACGCGGCGCGCGCCGGCGGTCGGGCGGCGACGCTGACGGTGGCGTCCGCTTCGGCGGCCGGGGAGTTCGCCCGCCAGATGACCGCGTTCGGGTTTCCGAGCCGGGTGATTGGCGGCGTCGGCCCGCCGGCGTCGCCGAATCTGTAACCTGTCTTCCGGACCGCAACTCTCCGCGGACGAGGAGCCGAATGCCCGCCCCGATTCCCTACGGCCGGCAGTGGATCGACGCCGCCGACGTGGCGGCCGTCGTCGCGTGCCTGCGGGGCGACTGGCTGACGCAGGGGCCGGCCGTCGAGCGGTTCGAGCAGTCGCTGCGCGAGGCCGCTGGGGCGGCCCACGCCGTCGCCAGTGGGGCGGCGGCGGGGCACGGGGGCGCCCGATCCCGCGGCTCCCACCGGCCCGCGACGCCGCGCAGCTGTGCGGGGGGGTCGGTGGCCCCGGACGGAAGCGCCACGGTTCGCCGAACGCTTAAGAATCGATGCGAAGCGGTCCGCGCAAGAAACGCACCCCCCGCCGTCTTTCGTCTTGGTCGCTGCCAAACGCCCCCCGCGTTCAGAGGCTGGGGCCGCCGGGGGACGTGCTATCACGAAAAACGGGCTGCGGCCCCGGGCTGCCGCAGCGCTTGGGGCGGCATCGGCTGCGACTCGCGGGGCATCAACCCGCAGCCCCAACCACGACCTGCGAACTCGGCCGACCGGAACCCACACGGTCGGCGACGGCGGAGGCCGTCGGAGACGCGGTGGCTGTCATCGCCGAGGTGACACGGTGAGCAGACCAATGTCGGCTGTCCGGAAACGGAAAGCGGTCCAAGCCGCTACTTCGGCAGAAACTCCACGCCCGTGACCAGCACGCCCGGCTTCAGCCCCGAGAGCCGCGTGTCGTTCGGGCTCGCCGTCCCGGCGGACGTGAGCGGGGCCGACTTGCCCGGGGCCAGCGGCTGGGCAAACTCCAACTCCATGTCCTTCATGCCGATCAACACGTTGGTCGCGGTAACCACCGTGACCGTCACACTTTTGACCGGCCACGGCGACTTGTTGAGGAATACCAGGTCGGCCGTCGGCTCCGTCGTGTCGTCCGCCCCCGCCTTCGCCTTGACCACCCGGC
>JAYUGD010000672.1:0-1486 GCA_043767785.1 Zavarzinella sp.
GTACGAGTTCACGGCCCATGTTAACTCAGGCCGCTTGAGTTTGCGCCGCCGGGGCGACCAGAGGCGGCAACGGTCGGCCGGCTTGGGTGGCGTCGAAGCACTCGGCGAGGAAGTCCCAGACGTGGCGGCCTTGTTGGCGGCAGGTCTCGACGACGCTCCAGACGTTGGCCAAGTATTTCGCCCCGGCCTCGCTCTTCGGGCCGTGACTTTGCTTCCGCCAGATGACGCCGTGGCGGATGGCCCGCTCGGCCGCGTTGTTCGTCGGCTCCACCCCGGCGGTGAACGCGAAGCGGAACAGCGACGCCTCCCGCGCCGCCAACGGCTGACACGTGCCGCGCGTCTTGGCGCACCCGCCCCCGAGGCCGCGATTTAACACGGCGTTGAAGCGGGTCCGGAACACGCCGGGGCGGGTCATTTTCGCGGCGAACGCCGTCTTCGTCAGCGTCCCGTCCCGCACCCGCTGCCACAGCCCAAACAACTCGTCGGAGAGCGACAGCAACGCCCGGCCGACGGCCGAGCCGTCGGTGTCCCGGTCGATCATCGCCTGAAAATCCCGCCGCAAATGGGCCCAACACAACTGATGCTGACCGGCCCACCGGTGCGAATACAGGGTGTGCCGGTCGCTCGTCAGCACGCGGACGTAGTTCTCGCCGATGAGCTTGAGCAGTTCCGCGCGGTTCCGGCCGGTCACGATCTGGAAGGCCGTGCCGAGCGCCGTCACCATCACCCACAGCCAGCGGCCCTTGCCCATCGACGTCTCGTCGATGGTGGACGCCGACTGGCGGGCGGCCGCCAGGATCGCGTCGGCGACCGGCGGCAAGACCCGGCCGGCGTCGGCCTCGATGGCGCAGACCTGCCCGGCCGACAGCGACACGCCGAACAGGTCGCCCAGGAGGTTCGCCGCGCTCTCCTTGCTCAACCGATACCGGCCGGTCAGCAACACCGCGCCCGCCCGCAACCGCGGGCCGTCTTGGCCGGCCACGCCGGCCGGCAGCGGGCCGCAGGTCGGGACGCCGCAGGAACAGACGAGCCGGTGGCGTTGATACTCCGTGACCGCGGGCGTCACCGGCGGCAACTCCGTCACCTGAAACCGCAGCGGCTCCGGGTCGGTCCCGGTCAACGGCCGGGAACAATGGCGGCAGGCGGCGGGGACACAGGGGACCACGCGATGGCCGTCGGCCGTCGGGATCAGGGCGCGCGTCTGCCGCGGATGCCCCGGCTGCCCGCCCCGCTTCTTGCCGGTGACGGGTTTGGGCGGGGCCGGCTTGACCGCCGGCCCGTCGCTCGACGGCGGCTTCGAGGAATTGTGCGAGTTCTTGCCCAGTTTCTCTTCGCGGTCCGCGATCTGGGCCAGCAGCACGTGAATGAACGCGACCGCCGCCGGCGGAAACGTCGCCATCATCTCCGGGGTCAGCTTCGGCACGTCCATGCGTCACAAATTACCATGCCGGGCCGGAAAGCGCAACCCCGGGCCGTGAACTCGTAC
>JAYUGD010000673.1:0-1486 GCA_043767785.1 Zavarzinella sp.
GTAGCAGTTCACGGCCTGGGGTTGCGCTTTCCGTCCGGTTTTGGTAATTTGTGACGCATGGATGTGCCGAAGCTGACCCCGGAGATGATGGCCGAGTTCCCGCCCGCGGCGGTCGCGTTCATTCAATTACTGCTGGCCAAGATCGCGGAACTCGAAGAGAAGCTGAACACGAACTCGCACAATTCCTCGAAGCCGCCGTCGAGCGACGGGCCGGCGGTCAAGCCGGCTCCCCCCAGGCCCGTCACCGGCAAGAAGCCGGGCGGCCAGCCGGGGCATTCGCGGCAAACGCGCGTCCTGATCCCGACGGCCGCGTGTCATCGCGTGGTCCCCTGTTTCCCCGTTGCCTGCCGCAACTGCTCGAAGCCGTTGACCGGGACCGACCCGGAGCCGCTGCGGTTTCAGGTGACGGAACTGCCGCCGGTGACGCCCGCGGTGACGGAGTATCAACGTCACCGGCTCGTCTGTTCCTGCGGCGTCCCCACGTGCGGCCCGCTGCCGGCCGGCGTGAGCGGCCAAGACGGCCCCCGGTTGCGGGCGTGCACGGTGTTGCTGACCGGCCGGTATCGGTTGAGCAAGGAGAACACGGCGAACCTCCTGGGCGACCTGTTTGGCGTGTCGCTGTCGGCCGGGCAGGTCTGCGCCATCGAGGCCGACGCCGGCCGGGTCTTGCAACCGGTCGCCGACGAGATCCTGGCAGCCGCCCGCCAGTCCGCGTCCAACATCGACGAGACGTCGATGGGCAAGGGGCGCTGGTTGTGGGTGATGGTGACGGCGCTCGGCACGGCCTTCCAGATCGTGACCGGCCGCAACCGCGAGGAACTGCTCAAACTCATCGGCGACCAGTATGTCCGCGTCCTGACCAGCGACCGACACAGTTTGTATTTGCATTTGCCGGCCGAGCAGCATCAGTTGTGTTGGGCCCATTTGCGGCGGGATTTTCAGGCGATGATCGACCGGAACACCGATGGCTCGGACGTCGGCCGGGAGTTGTTGAGCCTGTCGGACGAGTTGTTCGGGCGGTGGCAACGGGTGCGGGACGGGACACTCTCCAAGACGGCGTTCGCGTCGAAAATGACCGCCCCCGGCGTCTTCCGGACCCGCTTCCGAGCCGCGTTAAATCGCGGCCTCGCGGGCGGCTGCCCGAAGACGCGCGGCACGTGCAAGCAGTTGGCGGCGCGGGAGGCGTCGCTGTTCCGCTTCGCCTTCACCGCCGGCGTGGAGCCGACGAACAACGCGGCCGAGCGGGCGATCCGCCACGGCGTGATCTGGCGCAAGCAAAGCCACGGCCCGAAGAGCGCGGCCGGGGCGAAATACCTGGCCAACATCTGGAGCGTCGTCGAGACGTGCCGTCAGCAAGGCCGACACGTTTGGGACTTCCTCGCCGACTGCTTCGACGCCGCCCAAGCCGACCGCCCGCGACCGCGTCTGGTCAACCCGGCCGGGCAAACGCAGGCCGCCTGAGTTAACATGGGCCGTGAACTGGTAC
>JAYUGD010000674.1:0-12089 GCA_043767785.1 Zavarzinella sp.
CCGGCCGCAACCGCCGCGAGCCGGAGCCGGTGGTCCGGAAATACGAGCGGATCGCGTTCACCAAGGCCGCCCAGACGCCGCACCCGAAATACGTCGGCCACGTCGCCCTGATGCACCCCGGCCACCCGCTCATGCTGGCGGTCACGGACATCGTCTTGGAGCAGAGCGCCAACCTGTTGCGGCGCGGGGCCGTCCTCGTGGACCCGGCCGACGACACCGCCGAGCCGTGGCTCCTGTTCCTGCTGACGCACGAGGTGAAGTCCGGGGACGGGGCCACGCTCTCCCGGCGGATGCAGTTCATCCGCGTCCGCGCGGACGGGTCGGCCGCCTTCGCCGGGTGGGCGCCGCACCTCGACCTTGAACCGTTGGCGGACGGGGACCGCCCATTGATCGCGGACCTCCTCGCCGCCCCGTGGGTCCGGGCTGAGCAGGAGCAGAAGGCCGTCGCGTTGGCCGCCGGGGCGCTGGCGCCGGAACACTTCCAGGAGGTGGCCGGCCGGCGGGTGGAACACGTCGAGAAGACCTTGGCCGCCGTCCACGAGCGGCTGACGAAGGAGATCAACTTCCAAACCGACCGCGAGTTGAAGTTGAAGGACGACCTCGCGGCCGGCAAGGACGTGCGGCTGAACCTCGACAACGTGAAGAAGACGCTGGACGACCTGCAAAGCCGCCTCGACGGCCGCCGGAAGGAACTGCACGCCATGCGGCAGGTGCAGAACGGCACCCCCGTCATCCTCGGCGGGGCGCTGGTCGTCCCGGCCGGGCTGCTGCGCCAGCAGCGGGGCGACGGCCCGGCCCTCAGCGCCGCGGACGCCGCCGCCCGCAAGCGCATTGAGATGTTGGCCATGAAGGCCGTTTTCAAAGCGGAGGAGGCGAAGGGGAACCGCTGTGTCGATGTGACGAAGGAGAACTGCGGCTGGGACATCACCTCGTACCCGCCAACGGTCAACGGCGTCACGCCGGACCCGAAGCACATTGAAGTGAAGGGCCGTGTGCGAGGGGCCGAAACGATCACCGTGACGCGGAACGAAATCCTCTACGCCTTCAACCAAGGCGACAAGTTCGTCCTCGCCATCGTGTTCGTGAATCCCGATGATTCCACGGACGGGCCGCACTACCTTTTCAACCCGTTCCAACGGGAGCCGGACTGGGGGGCCGCCGCCGTCGTTTACAATATCCGGAGTCTGCTCGCGCCGACGACGGGAGGCCGGAATGATCGCTGAACCGGAACTGCTGGCCCTGCTCGCCGACGTGGAGTCGTTCCGCGTCGAGCGGACAGTTTCCACGGCGGACACGGCCAAGTTCTGCGAAGCGGTCTGCGCGTTTGCGAACGACATGCCCGGCTCGGGAAAGCCCGGATTTCTGTTGATCGGCGCCGACGATAAGACCGGGGCGCCGTCGGGGCTGACGGTCACGGACCCTCTGCTTCAGAAGCTGGCCGGCCTCGGGACGGACGGCCAAATCTTACCGGCGCCCGCCCTTACGGTGTACAAACTCGCCCTGTCCTCGGGGCCGGGGGACATCGCCGTGGTTGAAGTGCAGCCGTCGCGTATTCCGCCGGTCAGGTACAAGGGCAAGGTCCATATCCGGCGGGGGCCGCGGACTGGGGTGGCGAATGAGAGCGAAGAGCGCATCCTGTCCGAACGCCGGACTGCCAACGCCTTGACGTATGACGCCCAGCCGTGCCACGGCAGTTCGTTGGCCGATCTCGCGCTGGACCTCTTCACGACTGGCTACCGGCCGCAGGCCGTCGATGCCGAGGTCATTGCCGAGAACGGCCGGTCCGTCGAGGTTCAACTGGCGTCCCTCCGGTTTTTTGACCTCGGGCAGAATTGCCCGACGCACGCCGGCGTCCTGTTGTTCGGCAAGAATGTGCTGTACTACGAACAATTCGCCTTCGTCCTGTACGTCAAGTACGAAGGGACGGACACCGGGTCGGACGTCCTCAACAACCGCCAGTTCGACGGGGATTTGGTCTCCGTCCTCCGCGACTTGGACCGGTTCTCGAAAGAGTTGCCCGCCGCCCACCCCGTGGAGGAAACCACGCTGCAAGAAAAGGTGGCGTACGATTACCCGCCGGCCGCCCTGCGCGAATTGCTGATGAATGCCGTGTTGCACCGGGCCTACGACCAGCCGAGCTATGTGCGCGTCCTGCAATTCAGCAATCGCATCGAAATCCAAAGCCCCGGGCCGCTGTATGGCGTGGCGACCCCGGCCAACTTCCCGCGCCAGACGAGTTACCGCAACCCGGTCATCGCGGAGGCCATGAAGACGCTCGGCTTCGTCAACCGCTTCGGCCGGGGGGTCGAACGCGCCCAAAAAGCGCTTGAAGCCAACGGGTCGCCGCCCGCGACCTTCGAGTTCGGCGACACCTTTTTCGGCGTCACCATCGGGGGGCGGCCGTGAAGACCATCGCGTTTTTCAACAACAAGGGCGGGGTCGGCAAGACCTCGCTGGTGTACCACCTGGCCCACATGTTCGCCGACCGGGGGCTGTCGGTCGTCGCCGTCGATTTGGACCCGCAGGCCAACCTCTCGTCCATGTTCATCGACGACGACCGCATGGAGCAGTTGTGGGACTCCCCCCGCCCCGAAACCGTGTACCAAGCCATCCAGCCCTTGCTCGACGGCACGGGGGACGTGGTCCCCCCGCACGTCGAGCCCATCAGCTCGCTCCTCGGCCTCGTCGTCGGCGACTTAAACCTGTCCCGGGCGGAGGACGACCTGAGCAGCCAGTGGGCCGACTGCCTGGACGGCAAGCCGCGGGCGTTCCGCGTCATCTCCGCCTTTTGGCGCGTCGTCGAGGCTGCCGCCGACCGAGCCGGGGCAGAGGTGGTGTTGCTGGACGTCGGCCCGAACCTCGGGGCCATTAACCGGGCCGCGCTCATCGCGGCGAACCACGTCGTCATCCCGTTGGCCCCCGATTTGTTTTCCCTCCAAGGGTTAAACAACCTCGGCCCGACACTGCGCCGGTGGCGGCGAGACTGGGGGAAGCGCTTGGAGAACGCCCCGGACGACACGATCTCCCTGCCCCCCGGGGAAATCCACCCGCTCGGGTACGTGATTCTCCAACATAGTGTCCGCGTTTCCCGGCCGGTCAAGGCGTACCAGCGCTGGATCGCGCGGATCCCCGTGACCTACCGGGAAGCCGTCCTCGGCGAAAAAGTTGGCCCGCAGCTGAAGATGCCCGCGGCGGCCGACGACCCCTATTGCCTGGCGATGCTCAAGCATTACCGCTCGTTGATGCCTCTCGCGATGGAAGCCCATAAGCCCATCTTCCACTTGAAGCCGGCGGACGGGGCGATCGGCGCCCACGTGTCCGCCGTGCAAGATTGCTACATCGACTTCCTCAAACTCGGCCGGAAAATCGCCGCCGCCGTGGGCATCGACCTGAAATGAACAACCGCCCGGCCGTCATCTCGCCCAAGAAGTTGATTGAAGTTGCCTTACCGCTGGACGCCATTAACGTGGCGGCGGCGCGGGAGAAGTCGATTCGGCACGGGCATCCGTCCACATTGCATCTTTGGTGGGCGCGGCGGCCGTTGGCGGCGGCGCGGGCCGTCATTTTCGCCCAGCTCGTCCACGACCCGGAAGACCTGTGGCGGTGCCAGAACCCCGGCGTCGAACCGAACAAGTCGCACAGAGGTCACTGGACCAAGGCGCGGGCCAAGCTCTTCACGATCATTGAAGACTTGGTGAAGTGGGAGAACACCACCAACGAAGCGGTGTTGAAGCCGGCCCGTGAGGCCATCCGCCAAAGTTGGCGGGAGTCGTGCGAACTGAACAAGGACCACCCGCAAGCCAAGGAACTGTTCGACCCGGACAAGATGCCCGGCCTGCACGACCCGTTTGCCGGCGGCGGGTCGATCCCGCTCGAAGCCCAACGGCTCGGGCTGGAGGCCCACGCCAGCGACCTCAACCCCGTCGCTGTCCTCATCAACAAGGCGATGATCGAGATCCCGCCCAAGTTCGCCGGCCGGCCGCCGGTGTTCCCCGGCGCCAGCGGCCCGCTCAACACGTGGACCGGGGCCGCCGGGCTGGCCGAAGACGTCCGCCGCTACGGGGCGTGGATGCGTGACGAAGCGTTCAATCGCATCGGCCATCTCTACCCGCCGGTCGAGATCACCAAGGAGATGGTGGAGGAGCGGCCTGATCTGAAACAGTACGAGGGCGAGAAGCTCACGGTGATCGCATGGCTGTGGGCGCGGACTGTGAAGAGTCCGAACCCGGCGTTTTCGCATGTGGGTGTGCCGTTGGCGAGTAATTTTATCTTGAGCACAAAGGCGGGAAAAGAAACATATGTTCATCCTGTTATCGGCAAAAATAACTACAAGTTCAGTGTGCGAATTGGGACGCCTTCGCCCGAAGCAAAAGGAGGGACCAAGGCTTCTCGCGGGGCAAATTTCCGCTGCCTGATGTCACAAACTCCGATTGAGCCGGCGTACATCAAGGAACAGGCTGTCGGTGGTCGGATGGGGGCGCGGCTGATGGCAATTGTAGCTGAAGGCAATAAAAGCCGAGTATATCTCGCGCCAACATCAGAACAAGAAGAATCAGCCACAAAGTGCGACCCGCGTGAAGCGGCTTCGATGATCCATGCGCCCCTCGCGAACGATCCTCGCAACCTGTGGTGTCTTCAATATGGCTTGACACATTTTGACCATCTTTTCACTCGGCGCCAGCTAGTTGCATTGACAACGTTCGGCGATCTCGTCGCCGAAGCCCGAGAACTTATCCGGCGTGACGCCTTGGCGGCTGGGCTGGCTAATGGCGAGAGTGGACTTGATGCCGGCGGTGCCGGAGCCAAGGCTTATTCAGAATCCGTTAGTGTTTACTTGTCGTTTGCCGCCAACAAAACCACTGACAGTTGTTCGTCGCTATGTGCATGGCAGTCTAATATGGATCGAATGCGCAGCACTTTTGCCCGTCACGCGCTTCCGATGGTTTGGGACTATGCCGAAACAAATCCTTTGGCGGGCGCAGGGGGTGATATTGGTGGTACTGCGAAAGCCGTTTTTGAAGTTGTACAGAAGTTAGGCATTGGTGTGGGCGGCACGGCAATTCAAGCAAATGCCGTCAATGAACACACATCACGAGGTGACTTCATTTCAACCGACCCGCCATATTATGACAACATTGGCTATTCCGATCTGTCTGACTTTTTTTATGTTTGGTCGCGGCGTGCTATTCGGAACATTTATCCAAAACTTTTTTCTGGTATCGTAACCCCAAAAGCGGACGAGCTGATTGCTTCTCCCTATCGACATGGTACTAAACAGAAAGCTGATAGGTTCTTTCTTGACGGCATGACGCATGCACTTCGCATTTTGGCTGAAGAGGCCCATCCTAGTGCTCCGATCACCATTTACTACGCTTTCAAGCAATCAGAAACGGAAAGCAAGGAAGGCACTTCCTCAACCGGCTGGGAAACCTTTCTAGAAGCCGTGCAGACATCTGGACTTGCTCTCACCGGCACATGGCCGATGCACACCGAGTTGGGGCATCGTAATATTGGCAGAGGCACCAACGCCCTCGCCTCCTCCATCATCCTCGTCTGCCGCCCACGCCAAGCCGACGCCGGCACCATCTCTCGCCGCCAGTTTGTCCGCCAACTCAATGAGGCGTTGCCGTTGGCCCTCGACGCCATGACGCGGGCGAGCGAGGGGTTGCACTCGCCGGTGGCGCCGGTGGACTTGTCGCAGGCGATCATCGGCCCCGGCATGGCTATCTTCAGCCGGTACGACGCCGTGTTGGAAGCCGACGGGACGCCGATGACCGTCAAGACGGCCCTGCAACTCATCAACCGCTTCTTGGCCGAGGACGACTTCGACGCCGACACGCAGTTCTGCCTGCACTGGTTCGACCAGTACGGCTGGGAGGCCGGCAAGTTCGGCGAGGCCGACACGCTGGCCCGCGCCAAGGGGACCAGCGTGGCCGGCGTGCAACAGGCCGGCGTGGTCGATTCCGGCGGCGGCAGTGTCCGCCTCCTGAAGTGGAAGGAGTACCCCGCCGACTGGAACCCCGCGACCGACAACCGCCTCCCCGTGTGGGAAGCCCCGCACCAACTCATCCGGGCCTACAACACGGACGGCGACAGCGGCGCCGCCACCGTGCTGGCCGGCGTCGCCGCCAAGGCCGAAGCCGCCCGCCAGTTGGCCTACCGCCTCTACACCCTCTGCGAACGCCGCGGCTGGGCCGAGGACGCCCGCGCCTATAACGAAGTGGTGACGGGTTGGAGTGGCATTGAGACGGCGGCCGTCAAGGTCGCCGGGCCGACGCAAGGCACGCTGTTCGATGGTGAATAAGGGTAAGATGAGACGTGTTGATTCCGCAACCCGGGAGGTTGGCATGGCCACGATCACTCTTCAAGAAGCCCAGGCGACTCTGCCGGACCTGATCCATCGTCTGGCGCCCGGCGAGGAAGTCTTCATCACTGAGAATAACGCCCCCGTGGCGAAGATCACCATGACCCACGCGGGCCCGCCGAAGAAGTTGCCGCAATTCGGCACGCTGCGGGGGACCGTGCTAGCGATGGACCACTTCGACGACCCGTTGGACGACTTCGCGGAGTACCGGTGATGCGCGTTCTGCTCGATTCGCATACGCTGATCTGGGCGGCCGACGACCCGGCCCAAATCCCGGCTCCGGCGATGCGCGAGTTGCAGGACCCGGCGAATGACCGGCTGATCAGTGCGGCGACCATCTGGGAACTGGCGATCAAAGTGGCCCTCGGGAAGCTCCCCTTATCTTTGCCGTACCGCCAATGGCTGGACAAGGCAATTGCGGATTTGAATCTGACCATCCTCCCGATCACGCCGGACCACGCCGAGCGCCAAATCGGCCTGCCGTTTCACCACCGCGACCCGTTCGACCGCATGTTGGCCGCGCAAGTGTTGGTCGAAGGCATGCCGTTGGCGAGCGCCGACGTGATCTTTGACGCTTACGGCGTCAACCGCATCTGGAAATAACCGGGAACCGTTATGAGCCTGAAGCCTTGGCGCGAGATCGCGATCCCCCACGCCGACGTGCTGACGGGGACGTTCCTGCCCTCCCAATTCGCGGCGGACATCACCGCCGTGCATTCGGGCAAGGCCCCGCCCGAGTACCAGGACGCGAAGGCGTTCTTCGAGCGGACGTACATCACCGAGGGGATGCGCCTGCTGCTCACGCAAGTCGCCCGACGGCTGAGCGGCCACGGCGGCGACCCGGTCATCCAATTGCAGACGGCCTTCGGCGGCGGCAAGACGCACACCATGCTGGCCGTCCTGCACCTCGCCACGCGGGCGTGCCCACTGTCGGACCTGCAAGGCATCCCGTCACTCGTCGAGCAAGCCGGGCTGATGGACGTGCCGACCGCCCGCGTCGCCGTGATCGACGGGACGGCCCACGCGCCGGGCCAGCCGTGGAAGCACGGCCGGACGACGGTGCGGACGCTGTGGGGCGAATTGGCGTGGCAACTCGGCGGGGCCGAGGGTTTGGCGATGGTGAAGGAGGCCGACGCGACCGGCACCTCCCCGGGCAAGGACGTGCTGCGGCAACTGCTCGACGCCTACGCCCCGTGCGTGGTGCTGATGGACGAACTGGTCGTGTACATCCGCCAGTTCGAGGAAGGGCGCTCCCTGCCGGGCGGGAGTTACGACAGCAACTTGTCCTTCGTCCAAGCCCTGAGTGAGGCCGTGAAACAAGTCCCGACGGCGGTCCTGTTGGCGAGCTTGCCGGATTCCAAGAATGCGTCGAGCGGGGACCGCGGGGCGCAGGTCATCCTCGCCATCGAACACATTTTCGGGCGGGTGCAAGCCGTCTGGAAGCCGGTGGCGACGGAGGAAGGGTTCGAGATCGTCCGCCGGCGCCTGTTCGAGCCGATCCAAGATTTGAAGGCCCGCGACACGGTCTGCCGGGCCTTTGCCGATGCGTACTTGGCCGAAGGGGGCAAGTTGCCCAGCGAGACGCGGGAAGGCCGCTACTACGACCGGCTGACCCAGGCGTACCCGATTCACCCGGAAGTGTTCGACCGGCTGTACGAGGACTGGACGACGATTGAAAACTTCCAGCGCACCCGCGGCGTGCTGCGGCTGATGGCCAAGGTCATCGGCGCGCTCTGGAAGGACGGCAACAGTGACGCCATGATCCTGCCGGGCAGCATCCCGCTGAACAACGCGGAGGTGCGCGGGGAACTCACCTCGCTGATGTCGGCCCGGAGTTGGGACCCGGTGATCGAAGGGGACATCGACGGCGACAAGGCCGAGACGACCGATTTGGAAAAGAACGAGCCGCGATTCGGGCAGGTGCAGGCGGCCCGGCGCGTGGCGCGGACGCTGTTCCTCGGCACGGCCCCGTCGAGCGTGGCGGCGAAGCCGGGCACCCGCGGCATGGACCGCGGCCGCGTCCTGCTGGGTTGTCTCCAACCGGGCCAGCCCGCGGCCGTGTACGCCGACGCGCTCAACCGGCTGGCGGACCGGCTGCACTACCTGAACAGTTCCGGGGACAAGACGGCCGACACGACGCGGTTCTGGTTCGACACGCGGGCCAACCTGCGCCGGGAAATGGAGACCCGAAAGCAGCGGTTCGGCCAAGCGGACGTGCGGGGCAAGATCGAGGACGCGGTGCGGGCGCTGTTCGTGAGAGTCCCCCCGTTCGACGGCGTCCACGTCTTCACCCCGCCCGCCGACGTGCCGGACGACAGCGCCTTGCGGCTGGTGGTTCTCCCGCCGGAGCTGTGGTACACGAAGGACGAACACCGGGCGGCGTTCGATGCGATGACGGAGTATTTGCGCACGCACGGGACCCAGCCCCGGCACCGGGCCAACCGGCTGATGTTTCTCGCGGCCGACCACGCCGTCCTGACCCGCCTGCGGGACGCGGCCAAGGTGGCGCTGGCGTGGGCGAGCATCGTCACGGACGTGGACGACGACCTCCTCATCATCGACCAAATCCAGCAGAAGCAGGCCGAGAAGGAATTGCAGGCCGCGAACGCCGTCGTGCCGCGCGCCGCCCGGGAGTGCTTCCGGTGGCTGTTGTGCCCGGAACAAGACGACCCGGCCGTGCCGAGTCCGAAGTTCGAGGCCAAAGCGCTGAACACGACCAGCGGCGTCGCCGCGGGGGAGTTGGAGCGCGAGTGCCAAGAGAGCGGGTGGGTGACGACGACTTGGGCGCCGATCCACCTGCGGGCGGCGTTGAAGGCGTTCTACTGGAAAGCGGACAAGACCGCGGTCCCGGCGGCGGCCTTCTGGGAAGACTCCCTCCGGTACTTGTACCTGCCCCGGCTCAAGTCCCGCGCGTCGTTGGACGAGGCGATCCGCGCCGGGTCCGCCAGCCGCGAATACTTCGGCACCGCCGACGGGCGGACCGGCGACAAGTTCGACGGCTTCCAGTTCGGCGAGGGCGGTGTCTCGTTCGACAGCGCACTGCTGTTGATCGAGCCGGAGGCGGCCCGGCAGTACGCCATCGAACAAAAGAAATTGCTTGTGGTCGCCCCCCCGGAAGGCCCTAAGCCGCCGGGGATCGTTCCGCCCGTGACGGTCGTCGCGGAATTGGGGGCAAAGACCGGCGTCCCGGCCCATAAAACCACGTCTTTCCGCGGCAGTGTCGAGGTGAACACGGCGTTGGCCAAATCGAAATTGGTCAAGATCGCTGACGAGGTCATCGCCATCTTGAATGGAGATCCTAACGCGACGGTCCGCATCACGCTGGAGATCGACGCCGACTTCCCGGCCGGGGCGTCCGACCAAGTCCGCCGGGCCGTCAGCGAGAACGCCGCGAGCCTCGGCTTCAAGACGAAGGATTGGGAGTAGGCCGGCGGCGACCGCTTGCCGCCGGGATAAGTTCGGGCATGGACGCGCCTGCAACCCAACCGCCGAAGCGGCCATACCGACCGTTCAACGACTCGGGCATGGCCGAGGCCTTGGCGGCGCTGGAAGCACGGCGGCAACGTCTCCAAGACCGCCCGCGAGACCGGCGTGCCGCGGGCCACCCTTCAAACGTGGGCGGCCGGCACGGGCCGCCAATCCCCGCCTGCCGAAGTTCGGCAGGAGAAAAGGAAAGCCCTCGCCGAGAAGTTCGAGGAGATCGCCCACTTGTGCGCCGGGCTGATGCCGGGGAAGATGGCCGACGCGAGCCTCGTGCAACTGGCAACGACGGCCGGCATCGCCACCGACAAGATGCTCACACTCCGGGCGGCCGGGGAGACGTGGAAGGAGCCGGAGCAGCCCATCGACCTGTCCAAGCTGACCGTCGAGCAACTGCTCACGCTGGACGGGTGGCTCCCCGAGGGTTCTGGCGGCCAACGCGGAGCCGGCCAAGCGGACGTCGGGGAACCTCGGCCCGCGGCTGGTGGCTAAGTCCGAGCATTCGCGGGGCCGGGTACAGGTCGGCGAATGGGGCCGCGTCGCCGAAATCATGGCCGGGAGTGTTCGGGGACGGCCAGCCTCTTCCAGTGGCTTCCGGCATCTGACTAACCGGCAATGATTGGCTTGGCTTCCCGGGAGTAGCTGGCCCCGTCCTCGCCGCCCCAAGCGGATCATCCGTTCCCGTTCCCACCCCGTAAGGGGTGTGGGAACGGATGATCCGAGCGGTCATTGACCGCCCGTTCCCATCATGCGTTCCCGTCGTGGGAACGGATGCTCTAGTCCTCATCTTGGACGCAAGATTCGATCTTGATTGGGCGGCGGTAGCCGATGTGTTCGCGTGTGGCCCCCTTTCCCGCCTGCCGAAGCACGGTAACGGGTTCGAGCAACGTGCGGCCAAGAGCCGCACCCAACGCCGTATTGAATCGCACAGCCCTTTTCCCCCATACGGCCTTGATGTCCGCGGGGATGGGATGCACGGGCGATGACTTGGCCGACCCACCCGCCCCCGTGGTTTCCGTCCTTGTCAAGCGGCCAACTGCCCCCACGAGCGCGTCCACGTCGTCGCTCATTTGCTCCGCGGCTTTTGCCGCCGCGCGTTGGGCCTTTAGCGCCTTCTGGCTCTCGGCCACCTGCCCCATGTTCATCACGTTTGGCCGCCATTTCTTGCCGGCGAACGCGTCGTCCATCACCCCGTCGTCGATGTCGAGGGCATACTCGGCGGAGTGGCCCACGGAGCCGCCACTGGACATGAACAATCCGTGAACGCCGCCCCCCGCGTACCGCTCCCGGCGGTTGAGCAGCAGCCATTGCCGGGCGTGTTCCGCGAAACCGGTCTGCGTCAGGTCGTCCATGTCGAGGGCTTCGTACCCTGCCTGCCGATTGTTGAGCTTCTTGGCGTGGCGCAGCGTCACGGGGACGGCCGCCGCGGTCAGGCATGCATCGTTCGCGGCCTTCACCAGTGGGCCGAACTGCATCACGTTCTCAGAGGGGGCGCGGCAAGGATGAGGATTGACCAGTCGCCCCAAGTTATGGTATCGGGCCACTCCTACCATCTCGGGGGCGGCCATGGACGCGGCGACAATCCGGTATGGCAGCGACCTGACGGACGAGCAATGGGCGGTGGCCGGGCCGCAATCCCGTCACGCATTCGAGGGAATGCACCACTCCCCCCGGAAGCATCTCGTTGCCGGCCGCCCACCGGACGATGGAGCGGACCTTGCTCACGAACGACTTGACGACGCCGCGAGACAGGCCTTGCCGGATGAAATCTTCGCGCACGGCCTTCAACGCCAACGGGCCGAACCCGGCGGCGGGCGTCCCCCCGTACAATCGGCGCCCGGTCTTCATCACCAGCTTGAACAGGTTGAATTGAGAGGTCTGTTTGCCGTCCGCGCGGACGTGGTATTTCTGGGCGTGGGTCAGGAACGCGGCCAGCACTTCATCGACCGTGTACGCCAAGGCGGGGCGGGGTTGCGGCGCGGGGACGGTCTGGGAAGGGGCGGTGCTGCCGAGATTTGAGAAGCCCGCGGCGAGCCATTCCCCCACCGCCCGGCGGTAACGGTCTTCAACGTCTTGCGGGGGAGATTTGAGATTGGCGGGCCACGGGCCGCAATAAACGTCCCGGCCGCCGAGCGTGACCACGCCTTGGCCGAAACCCTTGTGACGCCTGAGACTTGGGACTTTCTTCCGAGACATGCGGATTGCCTCCGTTTTTCGGTAGTACTACCGAAGACTACGGGTTGAC
>JAYUGD010000675.1:0-1484 GCA_043767785.1 Zavarzinella sp.
GCGTCGGCTCGCCAAGGTTTTCGACTTCTTCGCATCTTCAAAGTCTACCACCCGCCGGGAAACTTGTCACGCGCCAGGTTGCTTCCGGCCCCCGCGTCGGGTAGGCTGGGCGAATTGCTCGCCCGCGCCTTCCAAGGATACCCATGCGTCCGTCCCTCTCCCGGCGACAGTTTATCGCGGCCTCGGCCGCCGGCGCCGCCGCGTTCCCGCTCCTGGCCGACGACCCCAAGAAGACATCTCCGGCCGAGAAACTCAACCTTGGCTTTATCGGCGTCGGCACGATGGGCCGGGGGCACCTCGGCGGCTTCCTCGGCATGGCCGACGTGCAAGTGGTCGCCGTCTGCGACGTGGTCGCCGAGCGGCGCGAGGACGCCCAAAAGCGCGTGGACGCCCGCTACACCAAGGACAAGAAAGGCGAAGTCAAAACCTGCGCCGCCTACACGGACTTCCGCGAGTTGCTCGCCCACAAGGGGCTAGACGCCGTCGTGATCGCCACGCCGGACCATTGGCACGCCATCGTGAGCGTCCTCGCGGCCCGGGCCAAGAAAGACATTTACTGCGAGAAGCCGCTGACGCAGAACATCGCCGACGGGCGCTGGCTCGTCGGCGAAGTCGCCAAGGCCAACGTCATCTTTCAGACTGGCAGCCAACAGCGCAGCGAGTTCGGCAACCGCTTCCGCACGGCCGTCGAGTTGGTCCGGAACGGCCGCATTGGCAAAGTGAAGACGATTAACATCGGCGTCGGCAACCCGTCGAAGCCGTGCGACCTGCCGACCCAGGAAATCCCGAAGGGGACCGAGTGGGACGTGTGGCTCGGGCCGGCGCCGGAGCGCGGCTACAACGAAATCCTCTGCCCCAAGGGCATTCACAACCACTTCCCGGCGTGGCGGGAGTACCGCGAGTACGCCGGCGGCGGCGTCGCCGACATGGGCGCCCACCACTTCGACATCGCCCAGTGGGCCTTGGGCATGGACGAGTCCGGCCCCGTGAAAATCCTCCCGCCGGAGAAGGGCAACCACGGCCTGAAACTCGTCTACGCCAACGGCACGGAAATGGTCCACGGCGGCAGCATCGACTGCGAATTTATCGGCGAGAAGGGGACCGTCCGCGTCTGGCGGAGCAAGATCGAGAGCGACGCCCCGGAAATTCTGAAGACCCCGATCGG
Source organism: Zavarzinella sp. (assembly GCA_043767785.1). Lineage (GTDB taxonomy): Bacteria > Planctomycetota > Planctomycetia > Gemmatales > Gemmataceae > Zavarzinella. The sequence continues at coordinate 1,166 of JAYUGD010000675.1, forward strand.
CGAAAAAGAGTGGAAGGCGTACCCGTCCTCGGACCACAAGCGGAACTGGGTGGAGTGCATCCGCACCCGCAAGCAGCCGATCTGCGTCGCCGAGACCGGCCACCGCTCCGCGACCGTGTGCCACCTCACCAACATTGGCTACCAATTGCGGAAGCCCCTGGCGTGGGACCCGGCGAAGGAACAGTTCGACGACGCCGAGGCGAACAATCTGGTGTCACGCGAGCCGCGGGCGAAGTGGAAGGTGTGAGCGCCCTTAAAATCCCCGGGGTTCGCAAAGCCTCACCCACGGGCTACACTCCGTCGCCCCTTCGGGGCTAAA
>JAYUGD010000676.1:0-4462 GCA_043767785.1 Zavarzinella sp.
ACTACAAGAAGCCGTTCGTACTGCCGAAGGGAACCGTGGTGAAGGCCGAGTGGACGTGGGTGAACACGGCCGATAACCCCCGGAACCCGAACAGCCCTCCGAAACTGATTAAGTGGGGTGAGGGCAGCACGGACGAGATGTCCGGGCTAATCATCGGCGGCATCACGGTCCATCCGAAAGACGAGGGGCCGATGTGGCTTCCCGTCATCCTTCATTACCTTGAGATTGAACGAAAGGCCATCGAAGCGGCGAAGAAGCGTGACGCGGGGGCCGGATCAGGAAGGCCGTAGGAGAAGAGGCCGAAAATCGAGGCGCCGTCCCGCGATCCGGCGCCGAAAACTCCGGAGAGGACGCCTGTGAGTCGCCCCGGCCGGCGCTCTCTGAACTTCGGTTCGCCGAACAAGGACGGTTCGCAGCCTGCCATGTAGGATCATTCCGACGGCCATCAATTTCGCATGCATGGTGGGGGCTAACCGCCGTGGAAACGGACGATTCCGACGCGGCCGAGCCGACGGCGACGTTGATCGTCCGACGGCCCGCCGACCTGCGTGGCTTTCATTTGCGCCGATTCTTCGTGCGAATCGACAAGCGCTGGGCCGGGGAATTGTCGCATGGGCAAGTCGTCGCCTTCCCCATTCCGCCGGGGGTGCGAACGGTCACCATTCATGTGGATTGGATGCGGTCGCTGCCGTTCACTCATATCGCCAAACCGTACCAGACAGTCGTCGTGAAAATCCGCGCCCGGCCACGCTGGCATTGGTTCTGGCGCGCCGTGCCGATGTTTCTGCTCGCCATGCTCATCTTTATCGTCACGAATCGCGTCCTGCCCGCGGATGATGCCTCCGAGCCGGTCACGTACAGTCGGTACGCCATCATGGCTTGTATATTTTGCACCGCGAATTTCTTGTACGTCGTCGTGGCGCCGCTGTATGACAAGGATTATTGGGCGTTGTGGGAATTGGAGCCAGTGGCGGACTCGCCAGTAACAACGTTCTTGTGAAGAGCCTCCGCCCATGACTGACCGCCTCGTCACCGTCGCCACGTTCCTCAGCCCTGTCGAGGCGAACTTGGCCAAGAATGAGCTTGAGGCGGCCGGTATCACGGCGTATCTGATGGACGAAGAGACGGCGAACACGGCGTGGCAATTGACCTCCGCCATCGGCGGCGTCAAATTGCAAGTGGCCGAACACGCGGCCCGGCAAGCGGCCACCGTGCTGGCCCACCAACCCGATTCCGACTTCACCGACGACGACTCGCCCGCCGCCGACGCGGGGCCGATGAGCGAAATGATCGCCACCGCGGACATTCCCCGGACGTTGGCGGACGAACCGGAGCGGGTGTTGACCGCCCGGGAACAACTCGCGGATCGGGCCTTCCGCGGGGCGATTTTCGGCATGGTGTTCATTCCGCTCCAGTTGATCGTCTTCTGGGTCCTGTTGAACGTGTTCATTTCCAACGAGCCGCTCGCCGCCGACAAGCGCCGGAAAGCCCTGATCGCCCTCGCCATCAACCTCCCATACATGATTGGCTTCTGTTACTTTCTTGCCATGATGTTCCGTCTGGGACGGAACGGGATGTGACTGCCGGAATGCGAACCGGCCGGGGTGCGACGCAATCGGTTTTCACCCCGGCGGGGTGGCAGCCATTAGCCCCGGGTCGCGCTTCGCGCACCCGGGGACACGCTTCATTTCGACCCCGGCAGGGGTCGCAGAAGACCGGCCTGTTCGCTGCGACCCCTGCCGGGGTCGAAAACTTGCATGATTGCGTGTCATCAACCCCGGGTGCGCCGCGGCGGCGACCCGGGGCTAATCGCTGTGATCCCTCCGGGGTGACAACCGAATCACACGAGGTCGGATGCCTGGAATCTCTATATGAGATCGCTAAATGCTCGATACATCTGCCATTTTGGCAGGCGGCGAGAACTCTTCACCTTGCTGTCCCTGTTTACACGTCAGAGGGTCGTATTGACCGCTCCGCACGGAAATTTTAGACTAGGTGATCCAACCCCCGCCGCCGGACGGGGCGGCGGACACGTTGTTTCCCGGACTAGGCGCTACTCATGGCGACGGACAGCAAATTGGAAATGGGCTTCCTGGAGAAGCTCGGCGAGAAGTTCACCAGCCTCGGCGACGGCGTCGTCCGGCTAATGACCAGCGTCATGGGGTCCAGCAACGAGCGGTTCATCCGCAAGATCGGCTTCATCGCGTCCAAGGACCCGGCCAAGCCGCACTACGTCATCCCCGGCTCGGCCATCGCCAAGATCAACGCCCTCGAACCGCAGATGACCGCCCTGACCGACGACGGCCTCAAGGCCGTCACGGACCGGCTCAAGGAGCGGCTGAAAAACGGCGAGTCCCTCAACGCCATCCTGCCCGAAGCGTTTGCCGCCTGCCGGGAGGCCGGCCGCCGGGCCAAGAACATGCGCCACTACGACGTGCAACTCGTCGGCGGCGTCACCCTGCACGAGAACAACATCTCCGAGATGGTGACCGGGGAAGGCAAGACCCTCGTCGCCACGCTGGCCGCCTACCTGAACTGCCTCACGAAGGAAGGCGTCCACGTCATCACCGTGAACGACTACCTCGCCCGCCGCGACTGCGAGTGGATGCTCCCCATTTACAAGGCCCTCGGCGTCACGGCCGGGTACATCCAGTCGGACATGGACCCGACGGCCCGCCGCCGGGCCTACGAGTGCGACATCACCTACGGCACCGCCAGCGAGTTCGGCTTCGACTACCTGCGCGACAACATGAAGTCCGCCCGGTGGGACGACGACCGCTACCACCCGTACTACCGCCAGGTGCAGCGGAAACTGCACTACGCCATCATCGACGAGGTGGACAACATCCTCATCGACGAGGCGCGCACGCCGCTCATCATCTCCGGCCCGGCATTCAGCGACGTGAAGCGCTATGAGGAAGCGGACAAGATTGCCCGCCAGCTCACGGACATGGAGACCAAGTCCCGCGCCGAACTGGCCGCCGCCGGCACCCCCATCGACGCCCCGCTCAAGCCCGGCGAGAAGCGGGACATGGGCGTGTACTTCGAGGTGAAGGAGAAGGAAAAGTCCGTCCACCTGACGGACGCGGGGATTCGAGAAGCGGAACGCCTCGCCGGCGTGGAGAGCTTCTACACGGCCGGCAACATGGAGTGGCCGCACCTGATCGACAACTCCTTGAAGGCCCATCACCTGTACCAGCGCGACCGCGATTACCTCGTCATCCCCGACCCCGAGAAGGGGGAGATGAGCATCATCATCGTGGACACGCACACCGGCCGCGCCCTGTTCGGCCGCCAGTGGAGCGACGGGCTGCACCAGGCCGTCGAGTCGAAGCACAAGAAGGAAGGCGTGCAGGTCAAGCAGGAGAACCAGACCCTCGCGACGATCACGCTGCAAAACTACTTCCGCATGTACAAGAAGCTCGGCGGCATGACCGGCACGGCCATGACCGAGGCCAACGAGTTCTGGAAGATTTACAAGCTGGACGTGATCGCCATCCCGACCAACATGGTGATGCGGCGGGTGAACCACCCGGACCTGATTTACCGCACCGACCGCGAGAAGTGGGACGCCATCCTCAAGGAAGTGGAAGAGGTCCACGCCACGGGCCGGCCCATCCTGATCGGGACGACGGACGTGGCCAAGTCCGAGAAGATGGCCGCCCTGCTCAAGCGGCGCGGCATCAAGTTCGAACTGCTGAACGCCAAGCCGGAAAACGTGGCCCGCGAGGCCGACATCGTCGCCCAGGCCGGCCGGCACGGGGCCGTCACCATCGCCACCAACATGGCCGGCCGCGGGACGGACATCATCCTCGGCGGCAACCCCGAGACGATGGCGTGGGCCATGCTTAAAGACAAGTATGCGAACCGCCTCGAAGTCCCCGAAGAGGTCTGGAAAAGTCTCACGGACGACATTGAGAAGAAGGAAAAGACCAAGGAGAACGGCCGCCTGATCGCGGCGGCCGGCGGGCTGCACATCGTCGGCACCGAGCGGCACGACAGCCGCCGCATCGACAACCAACTCCGCGGTCGGGCCGGCCGCCAAGGCGACCCCGGCTCCTCGAAGTTCTACCTGTCGCTGCAAGACGACCTGATGCGCCTGTTCGCCGGGGAGTGGGTGGGCAACGTCCTCACCCGCCTCGGGATGCAGGAAGGCGAGGCCATCGAGTCGCGCATGGTGTCCCGCCGCATCCAGGCGGCCCAGAAGAAGGTGGAAGAGTACCACTTCGAGTCCCGCAAGAACCTGCTCGAATACGACGAGGTGATGGACTTCCAGCGGAAGCGCATTTACGGCAAGCGGCAGGAAGTCCTCAACGACGCCAACTGCAAGGCCGAAATCCTGCGCATGATCGACGAGCAGGTGAACTTGGCCGTGGACAAGTTCTTGGCCGAGAGCTACGGGGCCGAGAGCTTCCGCGTGTTCGCCGGCACCCGCCTCGGGCTGGAATTCGACGAGGGCGAG
>JAYUGD010000677.1:0-12077 GCA_043767785.1 Zavarzinella sp.
GAATGAAGTCCCATCCTGCGAAACAGGTGATTCGTTGTTAAAAAACCGTTCGACATTGAGGTCATAATATCCGAAAATTGCCCCGACCTTATACCTGTCTGGGTCGGACAATTCAGCCACGCGGCTGAAGTGATCGGCCGCGATTCTGACGGTGACCGCTTTCCAGTGCCGCGGGCCGTATGCGGCGGCCAAGAACTCGACCCATTCTTCGGCCTTGATTTTGGCGGTGCGCAACGCCGCTTGATCGGTTGAGTATGCGTTGGTTGCGGGCACATACTTGCGCGCCGCACTGAATAGTGTCCAGACCTGCTTCTCATACAGGGGATTGATTTTGTCGGCGGTCTCTAAACATTTGGGGTGCGTCGGCCCCAGCAACTCTTTCCGGACTTTGAACGCGTCAAGATTGGCTTCCAGCGGCGTCGGAGCCTTCGGCTCCGGTTTTCCTTGGGTGCCTTTCTTGAAGGTTTGGGGAGCGGCCGCCTGCCGGACACGTAGAGCTGTGGCAGCGAGTTTTTTGCGTTGCGCTTCGTCCAAACCGGCAAGCGTTTTCGCGTGGTTCACGTCCTGCCGGGCGGCAACGACGCGAGCGTGGGTCTCCCCGTCCAAGTTGGCGAGGACGGCCGCCCGGGTTTGCCGTGCCTTCAGTGCGGCTGAGTAATCTTCCCGCTCGTCGTGCAATTCCGCCAGCCAGAGCAGGCTGCCCGCAATTTCGTAATGAAAGTCCCCGTACATCTCGCGCTCGTCGGCAAGCATTCTCTCCGCGGCGACGACGGCCTCCTCCAGTTTTCCGGCGAACCGCAGGTCCGCACTCTCCTGTTCATGCCGATCCCGGTCCCGGAGGCGCTGGGCGGCTTGGGCAGCGGTCGCGGGTGGCCGGAGTCCCGGCCGCTCCTGAGCCGGGGCGGCCGACGGCCAGAAGACTGCCCCCGCCCACAGGATGGCTACTGTCGTCCACCCGGCTTTCACCGGAGAATAGGTCAGCGTGACGCTTCGAATTGACATGGCACAGTTCCTTCAAGTCACTTGGCGAGACTACGGTTCAGTTCGGCGATGTACGCCCGGACGAAGACCATGTTCTTGGGGGCCGCGCAATCGTCGTCGTAGTCCCACGACGTGACTTGCACGCCACCCGCTCGCCGGGTGAACGTCAGTTCGATCGTCGAGGTGTAGGGCGTCCCGAGGATGCCGCCCTTCCATGCCATGCGGATGTACAACGTGTCTCCCTTCATGGTCTGGCTGCTGAGGCGAGGGCCCACGCCGGACGGATGGGCGGCAAGGACCATCTCCTTGCCAACGGCCGTGGCGAAGGCGGCCAGGTCGTACCCGCGGGCCTTCACCTCCGGGTTGGCGAGGTCCGGCCCGACCTTCTCCGCGGCCCCGCGCGACCGCTCGGCCCCCTCCTTGGCCGCCGCAGGGATCGTCTTGCCGATGGCCAGCTCCGTCACCTTTTCCCGCGTCTCGCGATTCAGGCCGCCCGTCAGGGGGCCGGCCGTCTCCAAGAACAGGGCCGCCGCCTTCGCGTCCTTCTTGGCCAGCACCGCCGCGGCCGCCTTCTCGATCAGCCCCGAGGCTTTCGGATCCTTCACCCGGGCCGCCACCTCCAGCGAGTACAGAGCGAACACGCTCGCCACCATGGCCTGCACGTCGCCGGGCGCCTCAGCCTTGGCCGCCTGCACCTCGGCGGCCCCCACGATAACTATTGCCGCCATTGTAGGAGTTCACGACCCATATTAATTCAGGCTGCTAGAGGCTGCACCTTTGGAGCGACGAGGCGCGGCAACGGCCGGCCGGCTTGAGCGACATCGAAGCAGTCGGCGAGGAAGTCCCACACCTGCCGGCCCAGTTGCCGGCAAGTCTCGACAACGCTCCATATGTTGGCCAAGTATTTCGCCCCGGCCTCGCTCTTCGGACCGTGGCTTTGCTTGCGCCAGATCACGCCGTGACGGATCGCCCGTTCGGCGGCGTTGTTCGTCGGTTCCACCCCGTGTGGAACGCGAACATGAACAGAGACGCCTCGCGCCGTCAACTGCCCGCACTTGCCGCGCGTCTTGGCGCAGCTGCACGCCCGGCCGCGATCCAACGCTACGGCGAGGCGGGTCCGGAAGACGCCGGGGCGGGTCATTTTCGAGGTGAACGCCTGTCTGGTCAGTCTCCCGTTCCACACCCGTTTCCACAACCCGAACAGTTCATCGGAGAGCCTCAGCAACGTCCGGCCGACGTCCGAGCCCCCGTTGTTCCGGTCGATCATCGCCTGGAAATCCCGCCGCAAATGAGCCCAACAATACTGATGCCGTCCGGCGGGCAAATGCGAATAGAGACTGTGCCGGTTGTTGGTCAGGTCCCCGATCAGCTTGAGCAGTTCCTCGCGATTGCGGCCCGAAACGATCTGGAAGGCCGTGCCGAGCGCCGTGACTATCACCCACAGCCAGCGGCCCTTGCCCATCGACGTCTCGTCGATGTTGCCGGCAGACTGGCGGGCGGCTGTCAGGATCTCATCGGCGACCGGCTGCAACACCCGGCCTCGATGGCGCAGACCTGCCCGGCCGACAGCGGCACCCCGAACAGGTCGCCCATCAGGCCGGCCGCGTTCTCCTTGCTCAGCCAATACCGCCCGGTGAGCAACACGGCGCACGGCCGCAACCGGGGGCCGTCCTGGCCGGTCACCTATGTGGATCAGCGTACAGCCCGAAGTACTTAAACCTGCTCGCCCGGTCCGGACGGATCGATGCGTCGAAGCGGGGGAGAGTGTGGTACACCATGCGGGAGGCGATCAAGACATACCAGCTGGCCGCCTTCGACGGCGGTCGTAGTCGGCGAGACGAGAGCCTTCGGGCAAGATCATGTTTGCGCCCCCACATGCCGTCAGCGAATGCTGGTTGCATGACGCCCGCCCGATCACCCCTCGTTGACATGACCCGCACATCTGTGGCGCAAGCGAGGCAGTCTCTGGACATTCAGCCTCGACTCTGGCCCGATATCTTCATACCACCAACGCCGACTTATTGGCTCATGGAGGACGAGAAAGCGATTCGGCCCATTCCCGAAACATCTCCGCAAGCGTGTTCCAACTTCTTCGGACGAAGTCCACCAGTTCCATTTTGTCGAGTTCCAGTACGCATGCCACGTTGATGGGGAGCGAAAAACTCGGTGTTCCAAAGGCCTTTTCACGGTCGTACGTGAGCGGCTCCGAAAACACCAGTCGCAGCACCAGCCGCCTCATCGCCAAATCGCCCGTCCTCCACCGCTGCGACGGGTCTTTCAGGAAATCGATGACCAAAGACAGGGCGTGTTCAAAGTTGTACGGCTTGGCCCGGCTGATCCGGCCCCCGAGTCGCAGCCGCTTGACCTCCAGCAACTCCACTTCTTCTTCGATCTTCTTCAGCACGGTCGGACTCTGGCAGCGGCCCACCGCGTCCAAGTAGACGTCCATCTGCTTCTGGATCTCGTCCAGCTTCCGCTGGCGCTCCTTGCGGACTGTTTCGACGTCGAGATTCCGCCGCCCCCACTCGGCCAAGAACTCCGCCCGGACGCCTTCGAGGATCGCCGGCCGCGGCTTGAGCCGCCCGAGCAGCGACTCGAACTCGACGTGCATCCCGTCGGCCCGGACGCCCTTATGACGGAACTCGCACCCCAGGGTGTTGCACCGGTAGTAGGCGAACTCCTGCTTCTTGCCGCGGCTCCACGCCGCCGTGTAGGGCTTGCGGCATCCGGCGCACAGGACGAACCCGCGAAGAGGGAAGTCGTCGTTCAGGTCTTTTCGGTGGACCAACTTCGGCTTTTCCAGAAGCCGTTCTTGGACGCGGTCGAAGGTCTCGGGGCTGACGAGCGGGTTGTGGTGTCCTTTGCGGCGTGTCACGTTCCAAGGGGGGTAATGGATGAAGCCAGTATACACCTCTCGGGTCAGGAGGCTTTTGACTTGCTCAAGCGAAGCCCCGGCCCCGCGGCCCCAATGATTAAACCCGCGCCCCCGGAGGAACCGCTGGACGTCGACTTGGTTCGGGAACCGGCCGCTCGCGAACCCTTCGAGGGCCTCCCGGATGACGCCCGCCTCCGGCTCCGTCGGCACGATTAGCTTCCCGTGCCCGGGGACTTTGGCGTACGTGTACCCGGGCGGCGGGTAAAACGGCCAGTATCCGGCTTCCAGCCGGGCTTTCATCCGGTTCTTCACCTGCCGGCGGTTCTGGTTGCGTTCCAACTCCGCCGTGGCGGCCATGATCGACTCGACGAACATCTCCTCCGGCCCGTCGCCGAAATGATGGGACGGGCTCTCTAGGGTCGCCCCGCGCGCGGCAATCGCCTTGCGGAGCGTGAAGTGGCCCATCAGGTCGCGGGCGAGACGCTTGATGTCGTCGATGACGACCACAGAACCGCCGGCCGGCTGGTTGTCGAGAAAGTCGAGCATCTCCTGCATGCCTTCCCGGTCGACGATCCCGCCGGAGACGCCTTCGTCGCGGAACACGGCGGCCACCTCGTACCCGCGGTCTGCGGCGTACTTTCGGCAGCGGGACTCCTGGCCTTCCAACCCGTGGCCCTCGCGGACTTGGCGGTCGGACGACACCCGGCAATAAATGAGGGCTTTTGGCATGGGGCTGCGCCGGATCATACACCGTCCGGTTCGAACTCGTCACGGAAATAATCGTCGAGAAATTGGGCGACGAGGGTGCGGACGCCCGCCGCAAATTCTGCCACTTCTGCGTCCGTCAGGCGTTCCCCGAGGATTTGCCGCCACTCGTCATTGGTCGGCATCGGAGGCGGGGGAAGTTTCGGAGTCGTCCGGCGTCGGCGCCGACTCCTCGTACCGGTCGATGGACAGGCACTTGAGCCGGTGGTGGCACATGGCGAGTTCCCACGGCACGACCGGGGTGAGGTCCCCGCTCCAGTAGAGGCGCAGCAGGCCGTGCAACTTTTCGCCGGTCGCGAACCGGAACTCGACTTTCTTGGGGCCGAGGCGTCGCAGGCCAAGGAGGGACGCGCCCCGGTGCACGAGGAAGGCGGCGAGGTAGAAGTCGGTCGTCATGTACTCGGGAATCGTCATGGGCGGGAGGGGAAGTGGACGCGCGCAGCATCGTCGATTCTGCCCTTCCTGCCCCTCCCACGGTTATCCGGATCCTCCCACGGTTATGTTGTGTCGAACAGGAAGCCGTGTTCGGACATGGCCCTTTACGAAGGAGGCGCCTTTTATTGTGGACCTCAATCGACTGAATTGCCGTTTTAGCTCGGCCGACCCCGGAGAAAATTTCTTCGGACTACGGGATATTTGACCAGCATCTAAAAATGGTTCTTCAGCCTGAGGTGGCGAGACTCGATGGGCCACAAAAAAATTCAGAAATTTAGTAATAACCATTCGATGCCACTGGGTATTGGGTGCGGCTCGCAACGTTTGCGGGTGACATTTCAACACTATCCCGGCGATTGTTCGCCGGTGGAGGTTGCCAGTGGGAAGTTTGAAAGATCGATCGTTTGAAAATGATAATTTGCTTCGGATCGCCGAGGAAGTTGCTGTCCGAGTCGGCCTCTTGGGCCGCTGCAAAGAGTGCAGAGCCACGTATGACCCTTTGTCTTGGGTGTACGAGGATGCTTACAAACTTGGGAATTCCCTGATCACCCGAGGTGACATCCTCGTGGATGGCCTCGGCGGTGATGACCGCCGCCGATTGACCGACGCATTGAAGGACATTGGCCAGCATTTTCCAAACGTCTGTTCTTGTGGGATTAGCGGCTTCCGAAATGGGACGTCAGCAAATCCAAATTGAGGCAGATTCCGAAAGACGGGTTAAAATTTTTCTTCGTCCATGAATGTCAAATCAAGAAATGAACTGGTTTAACGGGCAACACTTGCGAAAGCCAGTTTCATTTCTTGATGGTTTTGCCCTTCAGATGCTGAAAGAAATTGATCCGGGACTCATCGGCGACGGGAACATAGCGACTTCACGGCCGGTACAGGGACACTACTTTCTTCTTCATGAGCCGCAGGCGGCATACAAAAGAAAAAAACGAAGTAAGTTATTACAAAATAAATACTTAAGGAATTTTCTCACACTTTTTCGCAATAAGTCTCTTTCTTCACTTGATACCTTTCGGAAAGCGAACATAATGCTCATATCGCATTTCCGAAAGGTTTTTAGATGCCTTTGATTGCAGTAAACTTGTCTGACAAGCTTATTAAGGAGATTCGGCAGATTGTGGACCTCGGCCGCTATGCGACTCTGGAAAGTTTCATCGAAATTGGTGCGTTTAACCAGTTAGCCCTAGAAAGGGGGGCCTCCCCCGCTGAAATCGTGGAACGCGGACATCGCGGAAGTATTCTTTCTGACGCTCCCACGACGCCCGTTTCCCAAACGAAATCCAACTCGCCTTCTTCCAAGTCCAAATCGGTAAAGACTCTTAAAAAGGCGAGTCCTGCCGAAAAACCCTCGAAAGTTGACGTAGTCGATCCCGTAACGGCAGATGAGGCGAAAATCGTCTACTCCCGGTTCGTCCGGATTCCGATGTCCGAAGCCGTCCCCATCAGGCTGCCTGGAAAAGCAACCGGCGGAGACCGAATTTTTGGGCAAGTCAATCGGTTGTTTCCGGTCAAACTGGTGTGTCGATGGCTCGCAACCGTCGCCGCCAACGAAGGCCAATGGCCCAAGTACACCGCCGTGATCGCTCGACTTGCCGACGACGCTGGCACCATCGGGTCAATGCTCGACGACTGGGACAAGAATCAAAAGCGTGAAAGAGGCGGGGAACTTGCAACCGCGCTGCCGCGACGCAAGAACAATGCCTCCCTGGACAGGTTTATTTCTCAGTTCGTCGCCAGGATTACCCGCGCCTCTGAGATTTCGCCTGGGGCGGTGTGCCAGTACGAGTTCGCAAGGTTCAATGACTCCATCCTCGCGCTGACCGAGCAGGGGGTCGCTTTCGCAGCGCTGGAGAACCCGATCCTGGACGCGCATGATGAGAACGCGAATGCCGCCTTGTCCTTGAACGAAACAGACTTCTTGGTCACCCACATCTGCACATGGGTGTCAACGGAGTGGGCTGACATGCGGACCGTCCTCAGGGCCGTGCAGGCAGGCAAGGCCTCCCCTGGCGAAGTCGCGGCTTTCGTACGCGCCGAACTCCCCGAAGAGTGGACCGACAGCATGGTCCAAACTCACGTAAGCGGCGTGATTGCCCGACTTGGCGACATCCGCCTCCTTCGCCGAACGTGGCAAGGACGAAATGTCCAGTACCACCTGGGAAACGAATCTCTAGTCACCACATTTCTGGGTTCCGACCCAGAGGGCCGCTCATGAAGCCGATCGCACCCACCGACATCACCAAGTTTGTCGACAGCAAAAAATTGCTTGCCGCAACATTGGAAGCCATCACCTCGGAGGCCGTGGACAACCTAACCCACGGTCTTCCAGTGGTGCCTGAAGGCGAATACCGTTTCAACCAGGACGACCCAACATACGGGTGGCAGCCTGGCAAACTGCATTGGTATCCCGTCGGGGGGCTGTTGGGTAACCAATCGAATATCAAGCACGCCGGCAATGCGGTAAACCCGATCGGCGAGAGAGTCGTCAACGCATTCGAAGCACTTATCGAATTGGAGAGGCAGAAGGAGCTAATAATCGACCCCTCGTCACTGCCGCCGAAGTCTCCGCGTGAAGCGGTTCGCCGGTATTTCGATCTGCCCCCCCTTGACGAAATCCCTGATTTCACGGACCTGATCCAGGGCATGAAGCCAAGTCTCTATGTTCGCGCTCTAGCCAAAAGGATCACGGTAACGCTTAGGCAACAGGCGAAAGGCAGGGAATACACCGTGGTGGTCGAGGACGACGGGATTGGACAGCGCGCGGACCGAATACACAAATCCCTCCTGTCGCTCGCCGCGAGCGACAAGCCGGACAAGCCGTACTTGATCGGGATGTTCGGCCAGGGGGGGTCGTCATCGTTCCACGCGTGCGAGTGCTCATGGCTACTCAGCCGTCGCGCCCCGGAACTTCCCGACCATAAAGGCGGCGGCATCGGGTGGACGCTGATCAAGCGGTTTAAGCCGCCGCACCGGCGAACGTTTGAGTACTGGGCCTACTTGGCCGCATCGCCGGACGGCATGATCCCCACGCTCCCGGAATCAGCGGCAGACGCGGTTCAGTTCGAGCGCGGCATCAAACTCGGCCATGTTGGCTACAAATTCGAGAGCAGCGACCAGGCGTTTCGGCTTTACAACTCGCTCAATCACCTGCTGTTTAATCCCGTACTCCCTTACTACCTGAAGACCAAAAAGGGCAAGAAGCTGGACCGGATGACGGGGAACGCGTACCGTCTTTCGGAACTTGACATCGTTGGCCCGAAGAAACGAAAAGAAGCCGACATCCGTCTCGAAAACATCCCGGTCTAATTGAGAGTCGAATCAATGGCGAAAGTTGCAGTCGAGTTGGATCAACAGATAACTTCTGAGGTCGGCGATGGGTACGGCACTCTCGCCATCCGCGTGGTCGTCGTCACGCCCAAGCAGCCCAAAGGCGCCGCCGATGCGGAGCCGGACGAGATCGGGAGCGAATTCTATGACGATGATGACGATGAGCAGGTCGACGATGACGATGACTCGGGAGGGCCGCTCGCCTCCTATCTGGAGAAGAAGAGTTACGGGAAATTGTGCGCGGTGTTCTTGATCAATGGCCAGCGACACGACGCATGGGACAACGCCTTCATTTCCCGGGAACTGGAATTTAAGTTTCTCCGGGACCGGACCATGGTCATGGTTGATTTGGATGGGTTGACCGAAACGGCCCTTTCGGAAATTATGGATGCTGGAAGGCAAGGGCTGTATCAGGGGAGAGTGAACGCTGCTATTCGCAAGCGAATTTACCAAACACTGAAGTCCAACCCCGAGTTGAAGCAGCTCCAGGTCGACGCCGAACAAAGGGCACTCGACATGAAAGGAGGAGACGAAGCGGTTAAGAACAAGCTGAACCAGCTTATCGAGGGGCACCATTCGAAAGCGACGTCTGACAGCATGGGGAGCGAGGACGGGGGCACGCAGGAAATTTCCGGGGGGCATTTCGGGGACGGCCTGCGTGATCAGTCCATTGTCGTGATGGGTGGCGTTGGCATTCCCGCAGAGCTTCCGGTTCTCGTCACTAGTCCTCTTTTAAATGTCGTGCGTTTGCAAGACGGCGAAAGCAAGGAAATCGTCATCGTCTCCCAGCCGTCAGAAGCATGGGGCGACGTTGATGAGTTCAAGGTGGACGTCCTTTCGGATGACGAGCATCTGACCGGCGACGTGAAGCAGAGCAAGGACCGGGCGACAATAATGGTCCGTTTTGCCTCGACCAACTACGACAACCAGGATTTTCCGGTGGTAGGAGAGTTACAGGCGTTTGCCCGATTCAAGGATAAACCGGAATTGCGAGCTCTGAAATTGCCGATCGTAGTGACGAAGAAGCCAACGCCCCCCGAGCCGATTGAACTCCTCGATTCTCCGACCTTCCTGCGTGTCCGAAACCGCCAACCGGTCCGCATGGCACCCGTGTCGACTGTGCACGTTCGGATGCAATGGAATGGCCATCCATCCCTGCTTCGTGGCAACCGCCCCAAATGGAAGTTCACGGCGAGGTGTTTATCGCTGGGCACTTTCCCCAAGATCGGCTTCGGCTATACGAGCGACGGCGGCCTGACATTTATCCTTTGTCCGCCAAACGGCCTACTCATCGGCTCGACTCTGGACTTCGAGGTTGTGGCGACCGGGCCTGACGATGCTCAGCTTACTGCAATTTTCCGCGGTTTAGTGGTCCCCCCGCCGGAAAAACGTCCTATCAACCCTCCCTCGCCTACCCTCATAGAGGACACGGCCCCCCCGTTGATCGGTCAACGACGCCCGCCGTACGAACTGAAGTACATCGAGAAGAAAGACTGGAAGAATCCCGAGTGGCCCTGTTTCCAAGGGGAGGGCGCATGGACCGAGCATGACGCAGGGTGCTTCCTGGAGCCGTCCTCAACGCAACCTCTGCTGCTGCTCGTGATAAATCAGGATATGGGCCTGTTAAAGAGCTACCGTGAGGGGATGCTCAAACGGAAAAAGGACCCCTTGGATCCAAAGACCGTGACCGATCGAACGAACCGGTACATCTCATATGTGGCGTTTCATTTGTACCAGATGTACGGCGAGAAAAAGCGGCTGGAAATTGCCGGCGATCCGTCCCCGGACGCCCCCGCCCAGGCGACCGAAAAGGACATGCGTGCCGAGGTCAATCGCGTTGGCAACACTGTCATGAAAGTGATGGAAAGCGGAGGGAAATAGTTCCGTCAGCGCGTGGCGGTGTCGGAAAGGCCAAGCCGGGCAGTCGTAACTTTGAAGGTGCGTCATGAGGAAGAGAAAGCCGGAGTATGTGAGAATTCAGGAGGTCGCCGAACGCCTGCTCAAGCCCTCGTGGGTGAAGCGGTTTCACATGGGGGACGAGCAGGCCGCAGCAGCGGCTCTCGCCGAAAAGTACGACTTCAGAGGCCGGATTGAGTACATGCGCAAGCTGTGCGAACTGTTCGTCGCCCACCCCGAGCGGACGCACTTTGAGCAGGCGGTCCTCGATTTCCACGCAATTGGAAAGCGGATGTCCGTTTCTCGTTTGGCCCATTGTGAAATCACGGACGACCCGACGCTCAAACCGCGCGAGGAGCTGGGTGCCTCGACGGTGGGTGATTGCTACCGACAGGCGTACTACTTCGTCGTCGACGACGCGCCGGACGGTTCGCACCTTGTCCACGGCCACATCAAAGCGGGGGCCGACTCAACCCAGCTCATCGGGCACGCCTGGGTTGAGTTGCCAGGCGGCATTGTGTACGACGGCGTGCTCCAGCGGTTCTACCGCCTTGACGGTTACTACACGTCGCGCGAGGCCAAGTGGACCCTGGCATTTCCCAAGTCCGACGTGCCCATGATTCTCGCGGGGAAATTCCACTTCGGCCCTTGGGATTGACGTGTCAACAGGCTCGGTGCAACAGCAGGATTTCCTTGGTCTGCTTGGTGCTCGCCCGAAGGAGTGCGTAGAATTTCTGATTCGGAACCGACCGCCAGTAATCTTCTCGGCTCGTCCCGGATTTGAAGTCGAACTCCTCGTATCCGGACGCCTTCATGGCCGCCAGATAAAGCGGGAGTTGCTCCTCCGGCCGGGAAAATCCCACGAGTTGGGCGACCACGCAATCGTCGGCCACCACTTTGCGAACAGCGGTGAAACAAGTCTGTAGCCGCTTGAAGTACAGTTCGTCGTGGTTGACTCGCTTCCGCCCGCAGAAGGTGTAGTATGCCGCCCCTTCGCCATCGTTCGACGCTGTGATCCAGTACGGCGCAGCCGTCTCGCGTCGGCCGAGAACCTGCCAGCGGTGGTACAGTACGTGGATGCCCGGGTACGGGGGCGAGGTGACGATTAACTTCGGCTTCTTCTTCCGCAGTGCCTCCGAGTCCAGGTCCGTGATGACGTCCGCTGCCGAGAGATGCACCTCAATCATGGGCTTTTTGAGACCGAGCAGTTCAACTCGCTGTCGGTAGGCCTTCAAGCCGTTAGTTACTACCTCGGTGTCTTCGATGATCTTGCGGCGAAACTCGTCGGAGGTCGGCAGCGTTTTTTTACAATCCACAGCCCACTGGACCGTTTTCAGGACAATACATCGTGCGGCCAGGAGCAAATCGCCTTCGAAAACAATCAAGGCGTTGTTCAGCGCCTGCTCGCCGAATTTACGGAACCGCCAGGGCATATTGTCCTGGTAGCCCAACTTCTTCCACTCCATGTGCCGCTCGACTGGCTTCCTTGTCGACAAGTCCTGCACCGTCACTTCAGCCCAGTCGGTAAGCCAGCCGATCTCGGCGTCCGAGAGGAGCAATGTTTTCACCTGGGCGAGAAACACGGCCAACTGGTTGATGTCCGTTCCGACTACGTTGCGGCCCAGGGCGGCCGCTTCGACAACACTCGTAGACCCGCCCATAAACGGGTCAAGCACCGTGTCCCCTGGCTGAGTGAAGGTCTTGATCGCCGCGCGGGCAAACTCAGGCGAGAAGCGGGCGGGATAGCGGTAAATGTTGTGGGTCAGGCCCGAAACGGTACTTCGGTCGT
>JAYUGD010000678.1:0-1483 GCA_043767785.1 Zavarzinella sp.
GATCGGGTGGACCGGGGTCGGGGGCGAGTTGTTGACCGAGCACGTCAGCGCGTAAAATGTCAGCACGCTGGCGACGACCATCGTCACGATTAGGGAGACCAGTCGCATCGGGGTTCTCCTGCAGCAGATTGGCACTTGTCAGCACGTCTTAGAGTATTGAGCCACGGCTTGGTCTTGTCAAGTGCCAAATGACAATTCCGCGAATTTCGCACGGCCTTCGTAGAATCCCCTTACGCCGGCGATCATCGCCGACCCCGGACAGCCCGCAGAGATTCGCCGATGATCGATTACCGCTTCTCCTTCGACGCCGACCCGACGGCCGCGGTCTGGCCGAAGGTCTTCGACGCCGTCTGGCGGACCTCAACCGACCGGCCCGGCTTCGCGCTGGTGGTTTTCGACGACGAACCGAGTTCGACCGAACTGCGGGCGCGGATGCTGACCGTCGCCACGGCCCTCACGCTGTGCCAACGGCCCCGGCACTTCTGGCCGGAACGGCTGGGCCGTTTCGACCAACAGGTGACGACGAAGTTCCACCGCGACGGGGCACCCGCCGAATCGCTGCTGACGCTGGGGTACGAGCCCTCGACGGTCCGCAGCCGGTTCTTCGCGGCCGACGCCTGCCGCGCGGCCGAGGAGGCCGGCCGACCCGTCACGGACTTCCTGCGCGACCACAACCCGATGCAACCCGACGGCGTCCGGCGACTCGAACCGTACACGACGGAACTCGACTTGCCGGCGAACCGCGCTTTCATCGTCGTGCTGAACAACAGCCTGTTGCCGGCGGACGCGACCCGGCCGCACCTGTTGGGCGTGCTGCACAAGGGCGAAATCCCGACGCCCGATCCCGGGGCACGTCGGGTCATCAACTCCATCGGCTGGGCGTTGATCGACGGCACGACGGACATCACGCCGGCGATGGTCGCCGACTACGTGACCCGCGAGACGCTGGATTGACGGGTCCGCGGCGTTAGTGGCCGGATTCCATGCCGGGGATTTTGAGCAGGAGGAAGAAGCCGTTGACGGTGAAGACGAGGCCGAGCAGGGCCAGGACGGCGGAGGCCACGAACGCCCACCGCTTCTCGGCCAGCATGGCCACGGACGCCAGGACGATGGCCAGTTGGAAGACGACCTCGGCGAAGTCGAAGTACGGGTCTTTCCGCTGCTCGACTTTCAACTCGTGCTGGAACTTGTGGACTTTCTCGTCGCCGTCCGCGCGGAACTTGTTGGCCTTGGCGGCGAGTTCGTCCTTGTCGAGCTTCATGCGGGCCTCTTCGCCGGCGGCGCGGGCCAGCAACTTCACCTTCAACGCGGACGCGGCGAAGGCCGTGGGGTCGAGTTCCTTTTCGGCGTCCAACCGCTCGCGCTCGATGCGGTTCAGCGCCTCCCGGATCGACTTGGCCTGGAACTGGTTCCAGGTGTTGAACTCGTCGTGCTTGGCCGCGTTCTCGGCCTGCGCTTCCTCCTGCTTGAGCAGGAACATTTC
>JAYUGD010000679.1:0-1483 GCA_043767785.1 Zavarzinella sp.
CAAAGCCTCCGCGTCGCGGCTAAACGGGTGTTGTGATTGGTCATTGGTCGCTTCCAAGCCACTCTTCCCAATCCTTGAACAAACTCCACTGCTCCCCGGCCAAGAACAACCGGCCGCCGATCCCCCGTAAAGGGGAGCCGTCGTCGCCGACCAGGTCGCCGACGCGGCCGAGTTGCACAGCCTCGTCCGGGTTCTTCGCCGACCCGTGGTAGAGGCCGCACACCAGCGCTTGGTTTTCATTCTGGCCCTTGAGCGTTAAGCGGGCGGGCCGCCAGAGGATGTCGCGCGGCGTTTTCGGCGGCGACAGGTCCAGCGTCGCCACGTCTTCGAGGGGCACCCAGCAATACTTGTCGTGGATGAGGACTTCCAGGATCGGGCCGAGCAGGTCGTCCCCGTCGCGCAGGCCGGCGACGGGTTCGCCGTTGAGACTTCCGTTCACCGTGGGCGTCTGTTCCGTGGCCTTCGCCAGCGTGTCATGGCCTTCGGCAGTCTGGTTGTCAGCATATTGGCGGAGGGCTTGCAGCCGGCCGACGGCGTGGTCCGGAGCGGCGCCGAGGAACAGGGGCTTTTCTTGGCCGGCGAACACGGCGGCCCGCATCTTCTCGGCGCCCAAAGCCATGCGATAACATTCGACGGCCGCCATCGACTGCGGGTTGTCATAGTCCAGCATGTCGAGGTGTTTTTTGGCCCGGTCGAAGTCGCCGGTGAACAAGAGGAGGTCGAACAGGAAGAGGCGCGCCCCCTTGTCCGCGGGGGCGGCTTTGACTTTTTGAATCTGGGCGTCGATGGCCGCCCGCAGTTGCCCGGCCCGGAACAGTTCGCTGGCGTCCATCGCGGGGAGTCTCCGGGAATGACGCCGGCCCCGCCGGATGTCGGCGGGGCCGGTCGGGTGGCTCAAACCTTCTTATTGGCCTTCAAGTCGTACCCGAAGACCACGGCCCCGCCGACGGAGCCGTCCGCCTTCTGCTCGAAGTACTCGAGCTTCACCTTGGCGAAGTTAAGGCTGAAGGACTCGTTCGCGATGCCTTGCCCTTCGTGGCCCGAGTCAGAGACGCTGGAGACCAGCAAGTCTTCCATCGTGACCTTGTAGTAGTCGTGCTGGTCCCCGCCCGCCTTGCGGACGAACAGGACGGCCTTCTTGATGTGCTGCCCGGTGGCGCACGCGAGGAACAGCAGCGGGCTGGACTTGTTCACCGACGCGGTGAAGTGGATGTCCTGAAAGGAGACCTTGCCGGCCCCGCCGCCGCCGCCGCCGCCGAACGAACCGGCGTTGGTCGCACCCCACGAGAAGGAGCTGACTTCGATCGTCTCCTTGTGCTTGGAGTCCTGAGACTCGCCCTTGATGCCGTCGATTTCCAGCAGGTAGTCCGAAGCCATGACTTGTTCCCCGTAATCGTGAGAGACTGGTGGTTTTTGGGTTTGGGGGGCCTCTCACGAGCCGGCCCTCCAACCTCCTTACCTCTTCATGCGGGTTGGGGCCGCC
>JAYUGD010000680.1:0-4451 GCA_043767785.1 Zavarzinella sp.
CTCGACGACGCCGGTCGTGTGCGACGACTCTACGAGACCGCCTACGGCCGCCCCCCGACCGACCGCGAACTCGACCGGGCGAAAACCGCCCCCGCAGGATTCGAGAGTGAGTTGGCCGCCAGTGAGCCGGACGCGGTCAAGCGGCGGGCACGGGCGTGGGCGCTCTTCGGGCATGTGCTGTTGGCGACGAACGAATTCATCTATGTGAATTGAACGGGGAGTATCCGATGAGTTTTTCCCGACGGCAGATGTTGAAGCAGTCGGCCCTCGGCTTCGGCTCGCTGGCCCTCACGTCCATGCTGGCCGAGACGGCAGCCGCTGTCGATCCGCTGGCCCCGAAGGCGCCGCACTTCCCGGCGCGGGCCAAGCGCGTCATCTTCTTGTTCATGACGGGGGGGCCGTCGCAAGTCGATACGTTCGACCCCAAGCCGTTGCTGACTCGGGACCACGGCAAGCCGTTCCCGGGCCAGAAGCCGCGCGTGCAGTTCGCCGAGACGGGGACGCTGCTGCGGTCGCCGTGGACGTTCAAAAAGTACGGCCAGAGCGGCATCGAGGTCAGCGAACTCTTTCCCCACGTCGCCGGGTGCGTGGACGATCTTTGCTTCATCCACTCGATGCACGGCACCAACCCGGCCCACGGCGGGGCGCTGCTGAAACTGCACACCGGCAACGAAAGCCTCGTCCGCCCCAGCATGGGGTCGTGGGTCTCCTACGGCCTTGGTACGGAAAATCGCGATCTGCCCGCGTTCATCACCATCTGCCCAACACTGGCCCACGGCGGCGTGAACAACTGGGGCGCGGCGTTCCTGCCCGCCGCTTACCAGGGCGTGCCCATCGGCAACGCCAGCGTCCCCGCCGACAAGGCAAAAATCCGGTACATCCAGAACGCCGGCCTCCCGGCCGGCGCGCAGCGGAAGCAACTCGACTTGCTGGCCGAAATGAACCGCGACCACCTCGCCCGCACCGGCCCCGACCTGGCCTTGGAGGGCCGCATCGACTCCTTCGAACTCGCCTTCCGCATGCAGCGGTCGATCCCCGAGGTCGAAGACTTCTCGCGGGAGACGGCCGCCGTCAAAAGCCTGTACGGCCTCGACGAACCCGTGACATCCAACTTTGGCCGCCAGTGCCTCCTCGCCCGCCGCTTCGCCGAGCGCGGCGTCCGCTTCGTGCAGGTGACGCACAGCGACTCGATGGTGCAGTGGGACCAGCACGGCGACCTCAAGAAGGGGCACGCGAAGAACGCCCGCGAAGTGGACAAGCCCATCGCCGGCCTGCTGAAAGACTTGAAGCAACGCGGCCTTCTGAAGGACACGCTGGTCATCTGGGCCGGCGAGTTCGGCCGCACCCCGACCGTGCAGGGCGGCGGCAACGACGGCCGCGACCACAACCCCGAAGGCTTCACAATTTGGATGGCCGGCGGCGGCGTCAAGCCCGGCTTCCGCTACGGCGCCACGGACGACTACGGCTGGTACGCCGCCACCGACAAGGTCCACATGCACGACTTCCACGCCACGATTCTGCACCTCCTGGGGATGAACCACGAGAAGCTGACCTACCGCCACGCGGGCCGAGATTTTCGCCTGACGGACGTGGCCGGCAACGTCGTGACGAAGATTCTAGCGTGACGGGTCGGGTAATTCGTTGTGACGGCCTGCCAGATGAAGTACATTCAGTGTGACCCAAGCCCTCCCGCGTTTTTCCGATTCTCCGGATGAGTTGTGAACTACTCCGCATTCAATGAATGGCCAACGCGGGCGCTGCTCGTCTGCCTGTTCGCGCTGTCCGTCACCGCAGTCCGCGCCGATCAACCGTCGTCCGCTCCCACTCACTTTGAAGCCAAGATCCGGCCGCTGCTGGTCGCCCACTGTTCCCGGTGTCACTCGTCCGACGCGAAAGACCCCAAGGGGAAGTTCCGTGTGGACAAACTCTCCTCGGACTTCGCCGACGCCGTCAACCGGGATCGGTGGCTGGGCGTGCTGAAGCGCGTGACGGCGGGCGAGATGCCGCCGAAGGCCGAGCCGCGGCCGGCGGCCAAGGACATGCGTGCCGTCACCGACTGGATCACGGCCGGTCTCGCGGCGACGCCCGCCAAGAATTCCGGGCGGGTGGCGCTTCGCCGGCTGAACCGGATCGAGTACGAGAACACCGTCCGCGACTTGTTGGGCGTGGACATCGACCTGCGGGAAATGCTGCCGCCCGACACGTCGGCCAACGGGTTCGACAACAACGGGGAAGCCCTGCACACGTCGTCATTCTTGATGGACCGCTACTTGGAGGCGGCCGACACGGCCCTGAGCATGGCCATCGCCAACCTGCCACAACCGCCGCTGGTGAAGAAACGCTACTTCCTCAAGGAGGAGCGGATCGTGAAAATCTCCACCGAGAGCGTGTACCTTGACCGGCCGGACGCGCTGGTGATGTACAGTTCGTCGGGGTGGAACGCGATCACGGTGGGACAGTTTTACCCGCCGGACCGGGGCAAGTACCGCATCCGCATCTCGGCCTTCGGCCACCAGAGCAGCGCGAAGCCGGTCACGTTTCGCGTCGATGCCGGCCCGATGCTGATGGGGACCAAAAACCACCTGGTCGGGTACTTCGACGTGCCGGCCGACAAGCCGAAGGTCATCGAGTTCGTCGATCACTTCGAGGCGCGGAATCACATCCGCATTTCGCCCCACGGGCTGGCGAACGCCCAGACGGTCGTGAAACTGGGGGCCGAGAAGTACGACGGGGCCGGGCTGGCGGTGCAGTGGGTCGATGTCGAGGGGCCGCTGCACGACACGTGGCCGCCCGAGAGCCACCGCCGCATCTTCGGCGATTTGCCGCAGGGCAAGGCCCCGGTTTACAACTCCAGCAACCGCGTGGAAGTCACCTCAACGAACCCTGAATCCGACGCGGCCCGGATCATGCGGGACTTCGTGCGCCGGGCGTACCGCCGGGCGGTGACGGACGACGACGTGAAGCCGTTCGTCACTCTCGTGACCAAGAAACTGGCCGAGAAATACTCGTTCGAGCAGGCGGTGCGGGTCGGCCTGAAGGCCGTGCTGGTGTCGCCGGACTTTCTGTTCCTCCAAGAGAAGCCGGGTAAACTCACCGACTTCGCGCTGGCCAATCGGCTGTCGTACTTCCTGTGGAGCACGATGCCCGATGAGGAGTTGTTGTCGCTCGCCGGGCGGAAGAAATTGAGCCAGCCGGATGTCCTCCGCGGGCAAGTGGAACGGATGCTCAAGCACGCGAAGGCGACATCGTTCACCGAGAATTTCCTCGGCCAATGGCTCAGCCTGCGGGACATCGACTTCACCTCGCCCGACACGCGGCTCTACCCGGAATTCGACGAGATGTTGAAGACCTCGATGATCTCGGAGACGCACCTGTTCTTCAACGACCTCCTCACCAATGACCTGAGCCTGACCAACTTGGTGGCCTCCGACTTCACGTTCCTCAACGAACGGTTGGCGAAGCACTACGGCATCCCCGCCGTCGAGGGGCCGCACATGCGCAAGGTGACGCTGCCCGCCGACAGCCACCGCGGCGGCGTGATGACAATGGGCAGCGTCCTCAAGGTGACGGCCAACGGGACCAGCACCTCGCCGGTGGTCCGCGGGGCGTGGGTGCTCGACCGCATTCTGGGCACGCCGCCGGCGCCGCCGCCCGCCGGAATCGCGGCCGTCGAGCCGGACATCCGCGGCGCGACCACGATCCGCGAGCAACTGGCGAAGCACCGGCAAATCGCCACGTGCGCTGGGTGTCACACCAAGATCGACCCGCCGGGGTTCGCGCTGGAAAGCTTCGACGTGATCGGCGGGTGGCGGGACCACTACCGCAGCGTCGGCAACGGCAAGCCCGTAACGCTGGCGGGCCGACGCATGCCGTATGCCGAAGGGAAGAAGATCGACCCCGCCGACGAACTGCCGGACGGCCGAAAGTTCCGCGACATCGACGAACTCAAACAACTGCTGCTGGCGGACAAGGACCAACTGGCCCGCGCCCTGACCGTCCAGTTGCTGACGTACGCCATCGGCGCTTCCCCCGCCGCGGGGGACAAAGTCGAGATCGAATCGGTCGTCAAGAAAATCCGCGACAAGAACGACGGCCTGCGGTCGCTCGTCCACGAGATTGTCCAGAGCAAGGCGTTCCAGACGAAGTAGTATGCGCAGAGGTTTTTTACGTGTCCATCCCCTTGGTCGTGTACGTTGATGTCGATGACACTCTTGTCCGCACGACCGGAACGAAGTCCATCCCGGTCAGCGGAATAGCCGACCATGTCCGTGCATTACACGCCGACGGGGCTGCGCTATATTGCTGGAGTTCAGGGGGCGGGGAATACGCCCGCTCTGTGGCCATGAAACTCGGATTGGCGGATTGCTTCATCGGGTTTCTACCCAAGCCCCATGTCATGCTTGACGATCAGGCGGTGGCAGAATGGAGACGCTTGGTGCAGGTTCACCCGT
>JAYUGD010000681.1:0-4450 GCA_043767785.1 Zavarzinella sp.
TTCTCCCCCGCCCCGTTGGGGCGAAAACCGAGCGCTCATGCCCGGCGCCTCGTTTGCTTCTCCATTTGCCATCGGCCCGCACACGTCACCTCAACTGGGAGAGGTCATGAACCTTTTTGGCAGCAGCGAGCGAAAGATTCGGTACGCCGTCGTCGGGGCCGGGTGGTTCGGCCAGGTGGCCGTATTGCCCGCGTTCAAGAACGCGGAGAACAGCGAACTGGCGGCCATCGTCTCCGGGGACGTGGAGAAGCGGGCCATCCTCTCGCAAGAGTACGACGTGCCCGCCCACTCCTACGAGGAGTTGGAAGACCTGATGCGCGCCAAAGCCATCGACGCCGTCTACCTGGTGACGCCCAACAGCGAGCACAAGGCGCACACACTCCTTGCCGCCAAGCACGGCATCCATGTGCTCTGCGAAAAGCCCCTGGCAAACACCGTCCACGCGGCCCGCGAGATGAAGTCGGCCTGCGAGGACGCGGGCGTCCTGTTGATGTCCGCGTACCGCCTGCACTTCGAGCAAATGAACCTCAAGGCCATCGAGCTGACCAACGACGGCACCATCGGCGAGCCGCGCCTGTTCTCCTCGATCAATGCCCAGACCGTGGACGACGGCAATTCCCGGTTGGACAAGTCCCTCGGCGGCCACCCGCTGCTGGATGTCGGCATCTACTGCGTCAACGCCGCCCGCTACTTGTTCCGCGACGAACCCGAAGAAGTGTGCGCCTACGCGGCGACGGGGGCCGACCCGAAGTTCCGACAAGTGCCCGAAATGGTGTCGGCCGTCATGCGCTTCCCCGGCGAGCGGCTGGCGATGATTTCGTGCGGCTTCGGCGAGGCCAAGGTGTCCACGGCCCAGATGATCGGCACGAAAGGGGACATCCGCATGGACCCGGCGTTCAGCTTCGCCGCCGACCGCGAAATGGTCGTCACGGTGGGCAAGGACACGAAGAAGCACGCCTTCAAGCACCAGGACCAGATCGCCCCGGAGATCGTCTACTTCTCCGAGTGCATCCTGAAGGGCCGCCAGCCCGAGCCGAACGCCGACGAGGCCCTCGCCGACCTGCTGGTGATCGAGGCCATGATGCACTCCATCCAGCGCGGCACCGCCGTCCCGCTGCAGCCGGCCGCCGGCAAGGCGCGGCCCAGCCAGAAGCAACTCATCACCCGCCCGGCCGTCACGGAGCCGGAGTTGGTGAACGCGGCGGCGCCGTCGGAGGATTGAGCGAAGAGAAGCGAAGAGAAGAACGTCACCACAGAGGACACAGAGAGCACAGAGGAAAACCAAAACAGAGGAAAGGCATTTAGAAAAGGTCTCCCCTCTACTCGTCTTTCCTCTGTGCTCTCTGTGCTCTCTGTGTCCTCTGTGGTGACGTTCTTCGCTTCTCTTCGCTTCTCTTCTGTATTTATCCGTGGTCGATCCGTGGCTAAAAATGTCTTTTTCTGAATGCCCCAAGAAACCTTCTTCATCTTCTCCCAAGGTGGTGGAACCCCTCGCCCGCATCGGTTAGACTGGGTCGCATCCTCTCCCGGAGTGGTCCCATGTCCCAGATGGATCGGCGGTCGGCCTTGAAGCACGCGGCGGCGTTGGCGGCCGCCCCCCTGTGCCCCTTCGCGTTCGCCGCGGAGCCGAAGAAAGTCGAACTGCCCAAGCCCAAGGTCGATCCGTACGCGGACGCCGTGATGGTGAAGGGCGAGCCGCCGGCCGTCGCGGAGAAGTCGTTCACCGTCGCCGTGCTGCCGGACACGCAGCACTACAGCGAGAAGTTCCCCAAGACGTACCTCGCCCAGACGCAGTACCTGTTGGACCAGCAGAAGGCCCGGAACATTCAGGCCGTGCTACACCTCGGGGACATCACCAACCGCAACACCGTGGCCGAGTGGGAGAACGCTTCCGCGGCCATGAAGAAACTCGACGGCCGCATCCCGTGGTTCTTTACCACCGGCAACCACGACTACAGCGACGGCGGCGCGTGCAAGGACCGCACCACCCGGCTCAACGACTACTTCCCCGCCAAGATGTTCCGCGACCGGCCGACCTTCGGCGGCACGTATGACAAGGAACCCGACCGCATGGAGAACAACTTCGCCCTGTTCTCGGCCGGCGGGCGGGACTTCATGGTGTTGTCATTGGAATTCGGGCCGCGGGCCGACGTGGTCCGCTGGGCGAACGAGGTCGTCGGCAAGCACGCGAAGCGGGAAGTGATTTTGGTGACGCACGCCCTGATCTATTACGACGAGACGCGCTACGACTGGAAGAAGTACGGCAAGAAGCAGACGTGGAACCCGCACGACTACCCCGTCGCCAAGGCGACGAAGGACGACGTGACCGACGGCGAGGAACTCTGGGACAAGTTGATCTCGAAGCACGAAAACTTTATCTTCACGCTCAACGGCCACGTCCTCGGCGACGGCCTCGGCCGCGTGACGACGACGACCCCCGCCGGCCGGGACATCCCGCAGATGCTGGTGAACTTCCAGATGAAGCCCAACGGCGGCGACGGCTGGCTGCGCCTCCTGGAGTTCAAGGCCGACGGCCGCACCGCGGAGGCGTGGGACTACTCCCCCACGCTGAACCTGCGCAACGAGTCCCCGCAGAACCGCTTCACGCTGACGACGGCGCCGGTGAAGACGGCGTGAGGGGCGCTGAGGGCTGGCGGAATGGTGAGACTGTTTCCATTCCGCCGATTTTTCGCTTGGGCGCGGGCGACCGACCCGTCAGAATGTCGGGCGACTCGCCGCCCCGCGTCCACGCCATTCACCAGGCCCGCCCATGCCCGTGCCGCCGAGCGCCCATCAAGCCGCCTCGGCCGTCGCGTTCCGCGCCGCCCGCCACCGCGCGGCCCTCATGGCCGAACCGAATCTCCCGACCGAAACGGTGGGACCGGCGTCCCGCCGGGCAACACTCCAAGTGCAAGAGACCACTGGCCCCAATAATAATGACTGATGGCCAATGACCAATGATGATCCGCCGCCCAATTGTGAAGGTCTGCCAGCCAGTCTGCCATTGCGCGCGACCGATTTGGCGAAACCGTGGCAATCCGGGGTGATTTGGTTTGACCGAGCCGGAAGGGGATCGTATCTTGCTCGGTTTTTGAAAAGCGGGAACTATTCTCACAATCGCGAAAGAATTCTGTTGCGAGGCGTCGCTTGGTTGTGTTATTTTCTCATATCACCCTTCGATGCGACAGCCAGACAGGACGCCCTCCCATGTCCTCTACCCCCCCCTAGTTTAACTTCGCGGCGCCGGACGCTGCGCGTAGAACTCTTGGAGGGCCGCGACGTGCCGACCGGCAGCAGTCTGCTTGTCCAAGCCTTCACCGACGCCAACGGCAACGGCGTGTGGGATACCGGCGAGACCGGCGCCGCCGGCGTGACCGTTTCCTTCTCCGACATGGCCGCCATGCCCGGTTCCGTCACCACCGGCGCCGACGGCTCGGCGTCGGCCGATTTGGCGGACGGCTTCTACAATTTCAGCGCGACCGGCCCCGGCGCAGTGTCGCTCGGCGGCGGGTCATTCACCGTCAGTTCTGGGAGCGTCGAGAATATGTCGTTCGCCCTGAGCGGATCGGGGAGCGGATCGGGGAGCGGATCGGGGAGCGGGAGC
This sequence comes from Zavarzinella sp., assembly GCA_043767785.1. Taxonomy (GTDB): domain Bacteria; phylum Planctomycetota; class Planctomycetia; order Gemmatales; family Gemmataceae; genus Zavarzinella. Next base: position 3,605 of record JAYUGD010000681.1, read on the forward strand.
GGCAGTTGGAACTCGCCGCCGGTGGCCAACTACGACAACTATGCGACCCACACCCGCCCCGCGACGGCGGCGGCGACGGCGGCCAATCACATCTTGGGCAACGTCCTCGGCAACGACACGAACATCAACGGCGACGCCCTGACGGCCGCCGCGGGCGGCACGGCCCACGGGACGGTCACGCTGGCCGCCAACGGGGCCTACGACTACGTGCCGAACGCCGGCTACGTCGGCCCCGACTCGTTCACCTACTCGGCCAGCGACGGCCAGGCGAGCAGCAACACGGCGACGGTGTCGATCCAAGTCACCAACGCGGCCCCGGTGGCGGCCGGCAATGCGTACGCCCTGCCGGAAGGGACGACGCTGACCGTCGCGGCCCCCGGCGTCTTGGGCAATGACAGTGACCCGGACGGCGACGCGATCACGGCCGTGGTCGTGGCCACGCCGACGCACGGGGAACTGTCACTGGGCGCGGACGGCTCCTTCGCCTACACGCCGGCCGCCGGGTACGAGGGCGCCGACGCCTTCACCTACAAAGCGTCCGACGGCCTGACGACCGGGAACACCGTCACGGTGTCGCTGACGGTGCAACACGTCAACCACGCCCCCGATGCGGTAGACGACTCCGCGACAATGCACGGCCACCCGATTGGTTACGTCGGCCCGCAACGCAGCGTCACCGGCAACGTGCTGGCCAACGACACGGACCCCGACGGCGACGCGTTGACGGCAGCCCTCACGACCGGCCCGGCCAGGGCCTACGCACTTGATTTCCCCGAGGAATCCATCGCCTGACTGATAATTTTTTCCAAATAAGCCGGGTCCCATCCGGCGAGTTCTCGCGTTCCC
>JAYUGD010000682.1:0-4447 GCA_043767785.1 Zavarzinella sp.
ACGCCCACGGACGGCCGTCCGTGGGCGTTCTCTTCTCTCGCTCACAACGCCCGGATCAAGCCCACCAAAAAGACGTCCGAGGCCAGCACCAGCAAACAGGCGAGGACAACCCCGCGGGTGGCCGCCCGGCCGATGCCCTCCGTGCCGCCGTAGGCCCGCAGGCCGGCCTCGCACCCGGCGACGCCGATCAGGAAGCCGAACACGACGGTCTTCAGGCCCGCCGGGATGACCTCGTGCGGGAAGAGTTCCCGCCGGCACGCCTCTTGGTAGCGCGGCCAGTTCGCGTGGCCCACGACGCTCTCCGCGAAGAACCCGCTGAGGAGGGCCAGCGCCGAGATGAAGACGTGAAGCAACGGCAGACTGACCATGCACGCGAGCACGCGCGGGCCGACCAATACTTTCGTCGGCGACTGGCCGAACAGTTCCAAGGCGTCGAGTTGCTCGCCGAGTTTCATGGCCCCGAGTTCGGCCCCGAGGCTGGCGCCCGTGCGGGCCGCGACGATCAGCCCCGCCCCGATGGGGGCGAGTTCTAACAGCACCGCCGCCGCGAGGGCCGTGGGTAAATAATCCACCGTGCCGGTGCGGGCCAAGACGGCATACGTGTGCATCCACACGACCGCCCCGAGGGCGACGCCGGTGACGACGCCGAGCGGCAGCGCCCCGATGAACACGGCGTACAGTTGTTGCAGCACGGCCCCCGGTTGGCGAACGCTGCCGAGGGCGGCGACCAGGGCTTCCCCGGCGAACCGCGTGAACTCGCCGACGCGGGCGAAGAAACCGGCGGCGCTGTTCACGGTCGGCCCCCCGGCACGCGCCACGTCCAATGCCGGTCGGTGGTCTGCGTCACCCCCGCGGGGTCGAAGCCCAGTTCCGCCACCATCTCCCGCACTTCGTCCAAGATCAGCGCCGCGTGCAGCGATTCGGCGAACATCCGCCGCTGGTGGGCGTTCTCGCGGCCGGCGTATGTTTGAACGAGGCCGTTGAGTTCTTCCATGTTGCCCGGCCGCAGCAAGTCGCGCACGAAGATCGTCGCCCCCGGCGCCGCGATTCGCTTGATCTCGCGGAACACAGTTCGCGGGTCCGGAATGTGGTGAACGATGCTGTTGGACATGACCGCCGCCGCCGACCCGGCCGCGAACGGCATCCCCTTGGCGTCGGCCTGTTGACACGTCACCCGCGCCGCGAACCCGGCCGCCTCAATGTTTCGCTTGGCGAGCATCAGCATCTCCGCGGCGGCGTCCACGGCGATCACATCACCCGCCGCCGATTGCCGGCAAAACTCCACCGGGATTTGCGCCGTCCCCGTACCGACGTCAATGATGGGCGACCGCCCGTCCCACGCGGCGCGGAAGTCGGCCACGAACACGCGGTTGACCCCGGCGTGGTCCATGGAGTCGTAGCCGGCCGCGTCGTCGGCCGTGTCCATGTATTCGGGTTCGAGGGCGCGGAGGAGCATGGGCAAGCCACCGAATCAAACTTGGCCGAGACGGTGTAGAAATGCTTCCGGCGTGGCGGCTTCGAACAACAGCTTCTGGACGGCCCGAACTTCTTCCCGCGACCCCAGCGCATTGATTTTTTCGGCCGTCGCCGAATCGAGCCGGCCGAATTTCAGTTCAATCGAATCGCGCAAAGCTTCGACTAATCCTTCGAGTTTGCCCTTCATCAATCCCTTTTCAAAAGTCGTCACGATCACAGCTTGCGCCTCTTCTCGCCCCTTCATCAATCCCTTTTCAAAAGTCGTCAAGTTCACGGCTTTCACCTCCGAAAATGTTTCGGTCTCCAGCAACCCTTCCAATTCCCGCCACTGCTCGTCGTTGAGCGGCAAGTACGCCTCGACGCACTCCCAAAGAGCGTGCTTCTGTTGACCGGTCAGCGGCGCCAGTTGCAGCCGCCTCATGGCCTCGGCCCCGAGCCACGCGACGCGGTCGCGGGGGATGCGCATCAGGGCCGACAGGGCCACGCCGAGCCAGTTGTCGCCTTCGACATATTGTACCGCGTCCAGGGCCGGCAGGCCGACGTACAGGAAGTCCATCCGCTCCGCGACCAGCGCGCCGATGCGCCGCTCGTGCGTCTCGACCCCGATTCCGTCCAGGCCCACTTTTAGGAAGAGGACGACGGGCAGCACCGGCAGGTCCAGTTTCGACCGCAGGGTCCACGCGTACCGCGGCAGTCGGGCGCGGATGGACGTGGTGTTGTCCGCGGACTCAATCTCGATCAGCACGACCAGCAGGCACTCCGTCGCGGCGTCGTCGTGCCACCCCGGCAGGGGCCGGCGGCAGCGGACGCGGGCGACCAAGTCGAGGATGTTCCGCGTGCCGGCCGGCTCCGGCGAGATTTCCTGTTCGAGCCATGTGACCGCGGACAGGTCGAACAAATCGAGCCAATCCGCGAAGAAGAGGGCGAAGAATTCCGCGAAGAAGTCGCGGATCAGTTTCTTGAACCGCTGGTCGTGGTCCATCGGCGTCGTCCGCAACGGAGGCGTCTGTCCGTCCAGTGTACCGGAACTTAAAACTCGGCGTCCTCCCCGTTTCCGCCGTCCATAAACTAAACCCCTTTCCGTGCCCTCTCCTTCGATACCGGAGCGCGTGTCCCATGTCCGTCGTGGTACAGAAGTTCGGCGGCAGCAGCGTGGCCAACGCGGAGCGCGTCATGCGGGCGGCCCGGCGGGCGATCCGGGCGAAGCAGGCCGGCAACCAGGTCGTCGTCGTCGTCAGCGCCCGCGGGGACACGACGGACGACCTGATCGACCTCGCCCACGAGATCAGCGAGAACCCGCCGGCCCGCGAGATGGACATGCTCCTCGCCACCGGGGAACAAATCTCCATCGCCCTGATGGCCATGGCCATCCAGCAACTCGGGGAGCAGGCCGTTAGCTTCACCGGCGTGCAGGTCGGCATCCGCACCGATTCGACGCACACCAAGGCCCGCATCAAGGAAATCTCCACCGAGCGCATGCGGCAGGCCCTCGACGCCGGGAACATCATCATCGTCGCCGGGTTCCAAGGCGTGGACGAGAAGCAGAACATCACCACGCTCGGCCGCGGCGGGTCGGACACGACGGCCGTCGCCCTCGCGGCGGCCCTGAAACTCTCGGGCATCGACCACGTGGCGTGCGAGATTTACACGGACGTGGACGGCGTGTACACGACCGACCCGCGCATCGTCCCCGAAGCCCGCAAGATGGACCAAATCAGCTACGACGAGATGCTGGAACTCGCCAGCATGGGCGCCGGCGTGATGCATTCCCGGTCCATCGAGTTCGCCAAAAAGTACGACGTGCCGCTGATGGTCCGCAACTCGGCCTCGGACGCCGAGGGGACGTGGATCCTGCCGGAGGCGGCGTGGATGGCCGGCTTCCCGGTGTGCGGGGCGGCCTTGGCGAAGGACGAGATGCGCGTGTTCCTGGAGAACTTGCCGGACCGGCCGGGGGTGAGCCACCGGATTTTTGAAGCCATCGCGGCCGGGAACATCGCGGTGGACATGATCGCCCAGAGCGTCGGCCGGGACGGCAAGGCCCGCATCGGCTTCACCGTCTTGCGGAATGACCTGAACGCGACCATCGCCGCCATGCAGCCCATCGTGACGGAACTCGGCGGCAGCGTCGGCCCGTCGGAAGACGTGTGCAAGGTGTCCGTCGTCGGGGCCGGCATGCGGACGCGCACGGGCGTGGCCGAGAAGATGTTCGCCGCCCTGACCGCCGAGGGGGTGAACATGAAAATGATTACCACGGGAGACATCAAGATTTCCGTCCTCGTGGACAAGGCCGACGGCGTGCGGGCGCTGAAGGCCGTCCACACGGCGTTCACGTTGGAGAAGCCGCGGCCCGGCGCCGGCGAGGGGACCGGCGCGCCGAGCGAGTACCAGCAGAAGACGATCATCCGCCAAGACGCGGCCGGGGACTTGGCCCAGGCGATCAGCCGGCTGGCCGGCATGGAAGACATCGTCATCAGCGGCGTGAAGCTAGACACGAACTACGGCCGCGTGACCGCCTTCGACCTGCCGGACCAGCCCGGCAACTGCTCCCGCGTGTTCAACTCGGTGGCCACTGGGCACATCCTGGTGGACATGATCGTCCAGAACATCACCAGCCCCGGCCGGGCCGAACTTTCCTTCACCGCCCCGAAAACGGATTTAACGCGGGCCTTGAAGCGGACCCAAGACGTGGCCCGCGAGATCGACCCGGCCGCCCGCGTCGCCGGCGAGAGCGACATCGCCATCCTGTACGTCACCGGCGTCGGCATGCGGACCCACACCGGCGTCGCCCGCACCATGTTCGGCGCGCTGGCCAAGCGCGGCATCAACATCGCGATGATCAACACCTCCGAAGTGTGCGTCAGCGTCGTCGTGGACGCCGACCGCGGCGACGAGGCGCTAGAGTGCCTGAAGGAAGCGTTCAAGCTGTCTTGAGATGAAAAGAGTTTCACGCAAAGCTCGCAAAGAGGCAAAG
>JAYUGD010000683.1:0-4444 GCA_043767785.1 Zavarzinella sp.
TCATGGCACACTCGTGACGTACAATGGCGGTGTCTCCACCATAGCGCGGCCCGCGAATCCTGTCGCCCCCGCCGGCCGATTTTTGCACAAGCTCTCCGAAGCGTCGCGTCGCGGCTAAACGGGGTTTCTCGCCCGGCCATCTTCCCATAAATTACCCGTCTGTCACCTGCCAGGGGGGCCGATGTTTTCTGCCGAGTTAATGGTCCGGGCGACATTGCTATTATCCGTGGTCGCCTTCGGCGGGTCGGCCGCGCTGGTGCTGGCGTGGGCCGTCGCGGACGGGCAGTTCGACAACTTTACGCGGGCGGCCGAGGGGATTTTCGACGCGGACGAACCCATCGGCGTCCCCACGGATCGCACGCTGGCGGCCGCGCCCGGAGACCGGGATGCGTAAGGCCCCGCCCGCCCCGACCGCCGAGGAAATGGGCCGCGCCAGCGTGGAGCGGGCCGCCATCGACGCCGCGTGCCGGCGGCCGGTGTTGGCGTGGTACGCCAGCGCCGTCGCGTGGCTGCTCGTCGGCTCGACGCTCGCCCTCGTCGCCAGCTTCAAGATGCACATCCCGGACTGGCTCACGGAGTCCGGCTGGCTCACGTTCGGCCGCGTGCGGCCGGCCCACCTCAGTACCGTCGTGTACGGGTGGGGCAGCATGGCCGGCATCGCCTCGGCCGTGTGGATGATGTGCCGGCTGGCCCGCGTCGAACTCGCCTATGGCCGCTTGCTGATCGGGGCGGCCGTGGTGTGGAACCTCGGCATCGCCGTCGGGGCGGTGTTGATCCTCGCCGGGTACGGCACCGGCGTCGAGTGGCTGGACATGCCGCGGCCGGCGCCGATGATCATTGCCGTCGCGCTGCTGACCGTCAGCGGCGTCCTCTTCGCCAACTTCCGCCGGCGCCGGGAACGGCACGTCTACGTGTCGCAGTGGTACATCCTCGGGGCGGCGTTCTGGATGCCGGTCATCTACGTCACGTCGCAGTGGCTGTGCGTCGAAGCCCCGGCCCCCGGCGTGGTGCAGGCGTCCGTGAACTGGTGGTACGCCCACAACGTCCTCGGCCTGTGGGTGACGCCCATCGGCCTCGCCACCGCGTATTACCTGATCCCCAAGGTGATCGGCCGGCCGGTGTACAGTTATTACCTCAGCATCATTGGCTTCTGGTCGCTGGCGCTGTTCTACTCGTGGGCCGGCATGCACCACCTGATCGGCGGGCCGATGCCGGGGTGGATGATCTCCGCGTCCATCGCCGGGTCGATCATGATGCTGATCCCCGTGGGGGCGGTGGCCGTCAACCACCACTTCACGATGCAGGGGCACTTCCGCGAGTTGCGGTACAGCCCGACGCTGCGGTTCGTCGTCTTCGGGGCGATGGCCTACACCGTCGTCAGCGTGCAGGGGTCGATCGAGAGTCTTCGGCAATTCAGCGAGGTCGCCCACTTCACGCACTACACCATCGCCCACGCCCACCTGGGGCTGTACGGCTTCTTCACGATGGTGATGTTCGGGGCCGGCTACTACATGATCCCGCGCCTGACCGGCCGCGAGTGGGCCTCCAAGTGGCTGATCCGGCTGCACTTCTGGTCCAGCGCCATCGGCATCGCCATGTACTTTTTGGTTCTGACCTACGCCGGCTGGACGCAGGGCCAGCGCCTCATCAACCCGGACGTGAAGTTCATCGAGATCGTGGCGAAGACCATCCCGCACCTGCTCGGCCGCAGCGTGGCCGGCTGCCTGATGACGTTCGGCCACGTCATGTTCGCCGTCTCGGTGGGGCTGAATCTTGCGGGTGTGGGGAAGCCGTTCGGCGTCCCGGCGAAGGAGGCGGTCGCGTGAACGCGCAAATGGATCGCGGCATGGTCCTCTTCATGGGGTTCGTCCTCACCCTCGGGTCGTCGTGGGCCGGGCTGGTGTACGCCCCCCGGCTGCAACTCGGGACGCTGGAACCCGTGGCCGGGGACAACACGGCAGAAGCCTACCCGCGCGCCCGCACCGAACTGGAGCGGCGCGGCAAGCGGCTGTACGAGGCCAACGGTTGCCTGTACTGCCACAGCCAGCAGATCCGCTCGACGACGTTCGGGAACAACGCGGACATCGCCCGCGGCTGGGGTCGGCGTCGCAGCGTGGCCCGCGACTACGTGAACGACCAGCCGGTGCTGCTCGGCACCATGCGCACCGGGCCGGACCTCGCCAACGTCGGCCAGCGCTGGAGCGCCGACTGGCACCACAAGCACCTGTACAACCCGCGCATGATGGTTCCGAAGTCCATCATGCCGGCCTTGCGCTTCCTGTACGCCGTGCGGCCGATGGAGAACGGCCAGCCGAACCCGGAGGCCGTCGCCCTGACCGGCGGGTGGGCGGCCGAGATTCCCGAGGGGTCCGAGGTCGTGCCCACGGAGGACGCCAGGGCCTTGGTCGCCTACCTCTTGTCGTTGGATCAATCGGCCGACTTGCCGGAGGCCCGCGAATGAGCGACCCCACCCCGCCCGCCGACGCGCCGAAGGACGCGATGACCGAGTTCGACGTGAAGGGCGAAGAGACGCAGATGGACGTGCCGCAGATGATGCGGCCGCTGTACCGCGAACACGACGAGCCGCGGGATGGCTTCGAGCCGGTGCCGGTGTGGATGTACGCCGTCGCCGGCCTGCTGATCTTCTGGGCCGGGTGGTATCTGGCCACGCACAGCGGCGACTACCGCCGCGACGCCTACGACTCCCCGCGACCCCTCGTCGCCGACGCGGGTTTCGTCCCGCGCACCGCCGAGCAACTCACGGAAGCCGGCCGCCAGCTTTACGTGCAATGCGCCGTCTGCCACAAGGCCGGCGGCGACGGCGTCCCCGGCGTCCACCCGCCGCTGAAAGACGCCGACTGGGTCGTCGGCAAAGAGGCCAAGCCCGACCGCCTGATCCGCATTGTGCTGTTCGGCGTGAAGGGCGAGATGGCCGTCAACGGCCAGAAGTACACCGTCCCCATGTCCGGCTACGGCGCCCAGTGGAAAGACCACCAAGTCGCCGCCGTGCTGACGTACGTGCGGCAAGCGTGGGGCCACAAGGGCGGCCCGGTCTCGGCCGAGGACGTGGCGAAAGTCCGCTCAGAGGAGTCGGCGCGGAAGTACATCGACGCCGAGAGCTTCACGGCCGCGGAATTGTTGAAGAAGTGATGGCGTCACCCGTTCGGCAAGGAGACTGAGCATGCGTATCGTGTTGGCCTTGGCGGCCGTCGGCGTCCTGATGACCTCGGCCTGCGAGAAAATCAAAGCGCGGCTCGCCGTCCGGGAATCCGCCCCGGCGACTTCGCCGACCTCGCCAAATATTCCTCCGACGAACGTCAAGCGGGAAGTCTGGCAGCAGGCGCAGGGCTTGTGCCAGTACGTGGACACGGGCGGCGGCCGCTGGGTCGAGATCAACCAGACCGGCGCCGTCGCCTTCCAATTCCAAGAGACCGAGCGCACCCCCGTCTACATCGAGTTCGTGGACCCGAACCGCGGCTACGTCCTCCGCCTCGTCGCCGACGCCATGTACATGCGCGGCGGCAACCCCGGCGTCGTGCGGCACCCCGAGTTCGTCCGGTATTATGAGGGCCGGTGGGTGAAGTGAGCGTTTCGGCAATCGCACCTTCCACCCGCGCGACGGCCGAGTTTCCGTAGGCGTCGGCTTTAGCCGGCGTTAACCGATACCCCACGACCGGCCGGCGAACCGAGTCTTCGTGGGTTCGCCACGTCACGCGACGCCGCTCGTCCGACGAGCCGTCGGGTTTATCCCGACGGGAGTACTCCCGCGGGGATGAACCCCGCGGCTCGTTGGGTGACGACTGTTCGCCCCACGGGGTCGGACCCTCGAAGACTCGGTCCTCTCGTCTACAGCGGCGGGAAGGTCACAGACCGCTTAAAAGCGGGACTCCAACGCGACCGCCTCGCGGCGGTTATACCGCACGCGGCCAAAATTCGACGGACATGGACATCCGGCCGGCGGTCCGGGATAATCACCCCACGCCCGCCGGGGACTCGCCCGGACCGACTCCCGCACGGAACGCCGCCCATGCCCGTTGACAGCAAGCCCATTTTCCGGCCGGAAGCCATTCGGCCACATCTGGCCAAGTTCATGTTGCCGGCTGCCGCCGTCGCGCTCAAGCCGAAGTTGGCCAAGTGGGCCGCGTTGCTCGAATCGGCCGAGGGGCTGGCCCGTAAGGAGACGGAACTCCTCCCCAACTTCATCCGCGACGTGTTCGAAGACCTGCTCGGCTTCGTCGGCCCGCCGGGGTCGCCGTACACGCTGAAGCGGGAAGCGTTGGTGAAGGTGGACGGCAAGTTCGCGGACGCCGGCTTCGGCCGGTTCGGCGGCGGGGACGACCGCTTCGTCGCCGTGCTGGAAGGGAAGGGGCCGCGCGACCCGCTGGACCGGCCGTTTGGCAGCCGCAAGCGGTCGGCGGTGGAGCAGTCGCTGCAATATGCCGTG
>JAYUGD010000684.1:0-4437 GCA_043767785.1 Zavarzinella sp.
GGTGGCGGAATTTGGCAGCCGCTTTGCGATCGTCGGACATTCCGAGCGGCGCGCAGTTTTTGGCGATACGGATGCCATGGTGGCTGACAAGTTTGGACAGGCGAAAAAATCTGGATTGACCCCAATATTGTGTGTCGGGGAGAATTTGGCGGAACGCGAGGCCAACCAGACCGAAAAGGTGGTGTCGCGGCAACTGAAAAGCATTGCCGACGTGCACGGGAATGCGGCGCTTCGCGGCGCCATTCTGGCCTACGAACCCGTGTGGGCCATTGGCACCGGCAAGGTGGCGACGCCGGAGCAGGCCCAAGAGACGCACGCGTTCATCCGCAAGACCATCGGCAAGTTGTACGGCGCCGACGCCGCGGCCAACCTCGTCATCCAATACGGCGGCAGCGTGAAGCCCGACAACGCCGTCGAGATCATGAAGCAACCCGACGTGGACGGCGCCCTCGTCGGCGGCGCGGCCCTGAAAGCCGACTCGTTCCTGGCCATCGTCAAGGCGGCCCGCTGATTGGACGGCGGCCAATGTACTCCTCACGCTCCGCGTGAGGATTGGCTTCCCGCCCGAAACGTCAGGTTCCCGTGGGTAGAAGCCCGTCCTCACGCGGAGCGTGAGGAGTACACGCCGAGCCGGGTCACGGCGGGTATAATGAGACCACGCACCCCGCCTCACCGGAACCAATCGCCATGCCGATGTACGTCTACCAAGTGATCGAAGCCGACGGGACCGAGGGGGAAGTCTTCGAAATCATGCAGCGCATGAGCGAGGCTCCCCTGACGGCCCACCCGCAGACCGGCAAGCCGGTCAAGAAACTCCTCTCGGCCCCCAACACCGTCACCAAGTTCGGGGCCGGCAACCTCAGCAACGACCGCCTCAGCCGCCTCGGCTTCACCAAGTACGAAAAAGCCGGCGACGGCCACTACGAGAAGAAGGCCGGCGGCGGCCCGGACGTGATCAAGAGATGACGCGATGGCCGTTTCGCCGCGCTCCACTCCGAAGCGTCGCGGCGCGGCGAAACGTCCGAGCCAGTTTTTTTGCTTGCATCCCGTCCCCAAATATCCGAAAATCGCGAGGAAGAACTCGACCCCGTCGTCGTTCACCCTTCGCCAACAAACTCCGCTGCGGTGGAAGCTCCATGTGCCGCCTCCTTGTCGTCCTTCTCCTCCTGCCCGTTGCCGCGTTAGCCCAACCGAAAAAAGGCACGCAGTATGCCTTTATCGTCGCGGTGAGTAAGTACGACGAGGCGACGACCGGACTGAAGCCATTGCCCTTCACGATCAAGGACGTGACCGGGTTCCGCGACGCACTGCTCGCTACCGGGTACGAGGCCAAGAACATCCGCCTGTTGCACGACGAGTTGCCGGCCGATCAGAACCCCAGCCAGCGGTTCGCCCCGAAGCAGAAGGAGATCATGGCCGAATTGGCCCGGCTCTTGAAGTTCGCGGAGCCAAACGACTCGGTGATCGTCGTGCTAAACGGCCACGGAGTTCACTTCAAAGACGCCAAGACCAGTCATTTCTGCCCACTGGACGCCGATTTGATCGCCAAGGAAAATTTGCTGCCTATGGACGGTGTTGGAGGCCTGTATCCTCTCTTGGAGAAGTGCAAGGCTAAAAGCAAACTCCTTATCGCTGGCATGTGCCGCAATGACCCGAAGGATTTTCCTGCTGCCAACCAAGCCGCTACGCAAATCGACCTGAGTACGCCAGAGAAACCGCCCGAGGGGATCGCCGCCTTGTACTCCTGCGAAGCAGGACAGAGGACGTACTTCGACAAGGACAAAGGGAGTTACTTCTTCAACCATCTGACCGCTGCATGGAAGGGGGAGTATTCCGGAGGCGACGAATTGACGCTGGATTCCGTGTTCGCCGACGTGCGAGCGCGAACGAAGAAAGATGTGTTTGACGTGACGGGCGGGTTGCGGGACCAATTCCCCGAAGTGCGCCGGAAATATGATGGGGCGTGGCTTATTTCCAAGCCTTCAAAACCATCGTCAAAGGGGGCTCTCATCGGGTCAATAAAGAAGCTTGATCCGGTCGCGAAGCCGTCGGTTTTAGGTACTCCAAAGGCGGGCGAGGAGCGAGACTTCGAAATAAAGACTGGACTGAAGATGCGGTTTTGCTGGATTCCAGCAGGGAAGTCTGCACTGGGATCACCGCGAACGGAAAATAAACGAGACAACGACGAAGCAATTCGCCAATTTGAAACGAATGGTTTCTGGATGGGGAAATATGAAGTTATGCAGTCAGAGTGGGAAAGCGTTATGGAAAGAAATGAAAGTCGCTTTAAAGGTGCTAAACTGCCGGTGGAAACGGTGAGTTGGGATGAATGCCAAGATTTCATTACTCGATGCGATGTTCTTGAGATGTCGGTAAAAATGCCTCATGAAGATCAATGGGAGTATGCGTGTCGGGGTGGGAAGGGGAATTTGCAGGCGTTTTACTGGGGTGGATCACTAAATGGAGACAAGGCAAATTGCAGGGGTGATCGTCCGTATGGCACAACTTCCAAAGGAGCCGATTTGGAGCGAACCACTGAAGCTGGTCGCTATGAACTCAAAGCCCCCCACCCTTGGAAATTATGCGACATGCATGGTAACGTAAGCGAATTTTGCGAAAATTTGTACCCGGGTGGTTTTAACGATCACCGAGTGGTCCGAGGTGGAAATTGGTGGTCGGGTGCAGAAGAGTCACGTTCAGCTCGTCGATATCACATTGGTCAATCGCCTAAGAATGACTTCATCGGTTTTCGCATCATCTTGATTCCGAAGTCATAGACATGTTTCCCATCTTTTTTGTAGGACGTTCTCTGTCTGGCAGAGACTTGCAGACTCGATCTTTGTGTTTTCACATGGTCGGCGGTCACCCGCCGCCTCACGGCGGTCAGCTCGTTACAATCCGCCCACTTCGCCAACATCTTCTCCCCTTCCTCGTTGATATAACACCCCTCGCTCGTCTGAACATCATCGCCGCTCTTCCTCTCACGGGCGTTTCGTCATGGCCAAGACGGCACTTCCCCCGCTGGACACGCTGGACCCGGCCGCCGAGTGGGCCGTGTGGGAGCCGTCCGCTTCCGGGCCGTGGAACGCCAAGTGGGCGGCCCACTTGTACCGGCGGTTCGGGTTTGGGCACACGCGGGACGAACTGCGGGACGCCGTGGCGAGCGGGGTCGGCCCCGCCGTGGACCGGTTGTTCGGGGAGCCGAAAGACACGCCGGTCCGGCCGGAGACCGTCAGCGGGCCGCCGCCGGTGAACCCAATGACGGGGATGCCGGACGCCTCGGGGCAGGCCGCGATTTTGCGGGCGGCGTGGGCGGGGAGGATGCTCATGGGCATTCAGCCGGCTCGCGAGAAGTTGGCCCTCTTCTGGCACAACCACTTCGCCACCAGCGTCCGCAAAGTCGCTGACGCGGCCTTCATGGAGAAGCAGGGGGAGTTGATCTTCACGCACGCCTTGGGGTCGTTCCCGGCGATGTTGAAGGAAATTAGCCGCGACCCGGCCATGCTGATTTGGCTCGACTCCAACCAGAACGTGGCGGGGAAGCCGAACGAGAACTACGCCCGCGAGGTGATGGAACTCTTCACCCTCGGCGTCGGCCACTACACCGAGAAGGACGTGCAAGCCGCCGCCCGGGCCTTCACGGGCTGGCACACCACCGGCGGCAAGTTCACCTTCCACGCCGGCCAGCACGACGGCGCGGAAAAACTCCTGTTCGGCCAGAAGGGGAACTGGGACGGCGACGACGTGCTGAAACAACTCCTCGACCGCCCGGCCTGCGCCCTGTTCCTCGTCCGCAAGATGTACCGCGAATTCGTGGCCGAGAACGGAACAGCGCCGGACAAGTTGCTCCAGCCGGTGGCCGACGCCTTCCGCAAGAGCGGCTACGACATCCGCGTTCCGGCAACAATGATCGCCCGGTCCCGGCACTTCTACTCGGCCCACGCCTACCGGCAGAAGATCAAGTCCCCCGTGGAGTACGTACTGGGGACGGCCCGCCTCGTCGGCGTCGGCACCACGGGCAAAGTGATCGTCAGCCCGTACTCGCTGCTCGGGGCGTTGGAATTGATGGGCCAGAGCCTGTACGCCCCGCCCAACGTCAAGGGCTGGGAAGGCGGCCAAGCGTGGCTCAGCACGGCGACAGTGCTGGCCCGGCACAATTTCTCCAACGCCCTCGTCAACGGCGGCGGCGAGTTGAACGAGTACGCCAAGAAGTACAACCCGCGCGGCTTCTACCCCGTCGCCAACCCGCTGGCCATGGCCCTGCGCTCCGGCCACACGGAGCCGGCGGCCATCGTGAATTACTTCGCCAATGTGCTGCTGCCGGACGACTGCCGGCCCGAAGTGAAAAGCAAACTGGTTGCCCACATCGGCGACACCGATCCGCAGACCGAGGGGTATCTGCAAAAGTGCAGGGATGCGGTGTTCGTGCTGCTGACG
>JAYUGD010000685.1:0-4431 GCA_043767785.1 Zavarzinella sp.
CCCACCGCCTAGCCGTCGGATCACGCCATCGCGGCGGCCAATTCCTCTCGCGTCTTCGGCCGCAAATCAAACAAGTCATCCAAGCCCGTCACGCCCTGCCAGTGAAGTTGTTGCCGCCGCAGAATCAACGCGGCCCCGTGCAGGACGTTCATGGCCACCGTCGCCACCTTGCGGTTGGCCGCCTGCTCCAAGAACGACCCCGTGGCCCACTCGTTGAAGGCCCCCATCGCCGGGCCGCACCACACCTGGTAGTCGATCTTGCGGTCCGGCACGCCGGCGTTCGCCCACCGGCTCGCTTGGCCCAAGTACCAGCGGAACACGAGGGCCATCTTGTGCTTCGGGTCGGCCTCGGCTTTCGCCACTTGGCTCGGGTCGCGGCGGGTGAAGTATTCCCGCGTCTGGCTCCAAATCTCTTCCAGCGGGAGCCGGAACATCGTCTTCTCAAGCTGGACACGCTCGGCGGCGGGGATCGCTTCCATGGACGGATACGCCCGATAAAGCTCGTAGAGTTTCGCCCCGCGCATGGCGAACATGGTGCCGCGCTTCAGTACTTGCACCTTCACGCCCATCTCGAACATGTCGGCGGCCGGGGCCATCGTCACGTCGGCCTGCCCGGCTTCCGCGAGCATTTGCCGCACGGCGTCCGAACTGCCGGACTCCACGCACGCCTGATTGATCGACCCGGTGACGACGTAGGCCGCCCCCATCGCGAACGCCGCCGCCGCCGAGGCCGGCGTGGCGATGCCCCCGCCGAGGCCAACGCGGATAGGCGTGCGGTACTTGAATTGCGCTTGCAGCCGGTCGCGCAAGGCCAAAATCGTCGGCAGCAGCGTGATCGCCGGGCGGTTGTCCGTGTGCCCGCCGGAGTCGGCCTCCGCGGTGCAATCTTCCGCGAGCGGAATCTGCTTGGCCAATTCGCCTTGGGCGGTCGTGAGCGCCCCTTGGCCCACCAACGCCGTCAGCACGCGGTCCGACACGGGCGACAGAAACTTCTGGGCCACCTCGACGCGCGAGACTTTGGCCATCACGCGGTTCGGCGTGACGATGTTGCCCCGGTCGTCCCGGTGAATGCCGGTCAGCCGGTAACGGGCGACGTGCGGCGTGAGGTCCAAGTAGGCCGAGGCTTCGACGAATGGGACCCGCCGCTTCAACAGCAAAGCGACGGTCGCGGCTTCGTGGTCCTGCTCGTTCGGGCTGTGGATCAGATTCACGCCGTAGGGGAGCGACCCCAAGTTCTGTTGAATGCGGGTAATCGCGGCGTCGATGCGATCCAGCGATAGCCCGGCCGCCCCGAAGAACCCGAGCATCCCGGCTCGGCCGATTTCTTCCACGATGTCCGCGGACGCGATGCCGTTGGCCATCGCCCCGGTGACGTAGTTGAATTGCAGGCCGTGCGTGGTGCGAAAGGCGGCGTCGCCCAGATTCGCGGGAGGCAGGGGGGGGAGGCTTGTAGTGGCGTCCGTGAACGACACGAACCGGGAGAGGTCGTTGAGGGCGGCCCGCAGGTCATCGGTCGAGGCCGTTTCCGGGGAGGAAACGGGTGCCGGTCCGCGGTTCGCGGTCATCGTAAGGGCGCCCCGGTGTCAATCAGGATGAGTGCTTATTCTGGTACGCCCATCTTAGCGGACGAACGGGCAAAAGGACAGCCGTTTCCCTTGCCGGACCGGAACTTACGGCAGGACCGCCCCGGCCGGAAAATCGTTAAAATCCTTCCAATCGGCGCGACGCGTCCCCGCTTCGTGTCCTAAGGTTGATTGCTCGCCCGACCGTACCCGTGAACCCCGCCATGCCATCGACCTTTTTTGACCCGCCCGTCGTCGTGCCGGAACGGGACAAGCGCCTGAGCCGCCGCAAGCCCGTGAAGCGCGGCGTGGTCGCCCAATGCCGCCGCGGCCAACTGGGCTTGGGCGCCGACATCGCCGGCGGCATCGTGGACATTTCCGAATGCGGCGCGTGTCTGAAGGTGAAGGTCGAGTTGAAACACGCCGAGGACGCCGAAGTGGTGCTCGTCGGCGTCGGCCGCAGCAAACCGCTGAAAGTAATGTGCGAAGTCCGCTCCTGCATCCCGGATGACGCGGGAGCCTTCCGCGTGGGGTTGCGCTTCCGCAAGCGGATTCCGTACGCCGAACTCGACAACTTCTGCTGAGTTTCACGCCGGCAACGGCTTCCCCTTCGTCTCCGGGGCGAACCAGATCAGGACCATGCCGACAAAGTAGATCGCACTGAGGGCCGTACACGCCTCCGGCCACCCGACGTTCATTTCCCGCATGATCGTCCCGAGCTGCAGGACGCCGACCGCCGCCAATACCCGGCCGAAGTTGAAGCCGAAGCCTTGCCCCGTCGCCCGCACTTTCGTGCGGAACAATTCCGGCAGATAGAGCGGCAGCCACCCGTAATAGGCGGCCGTCACGCACCCCGCCATGAAACTCGACAGGTAGAAATACCAGTTGACGCCGTCCGTCCACTTGAACAGGTTCCAGATCACGACCAGCGACCCGACGCACAAGAGGAAGTACGTGAGCCGGCGGCCGATCCACCCGCCGACTAAGGCGGCGAGAACGCAGCCGACGACGGCCCCGCCGGCCGTACACATCTGCGTGTATGCCTTCACGTCCCGCATCTTCCCGCCCGTGAGTTCGTCGGCCCACGTCGGCGCCCACTGCAGGCACCCCCACGTCCCGAGGAGGGCCACGCCGGACAGGGCGGCGGCGAGCAGCAAACGGCTGACCGTCTCTCGACGTTCGGCGGCCGTCGTGACGGCCGCGGACCTGGTCAAAAACTGCAAGATCGGGTAAATGTACCCGGCCAGCACGACCATGAAGAGGACGACCGATAAGACTATTCTCAGGGCCAGAGGCACGCCCGCGGCGGCCCAGACCCAAATCAAGTTCCCCGCGGCGACGGCTCCGATTAGAACGCCGATCAAGTCTTTCGTTCGCCAATTGGTCGTGGTTCCCTTCTCACGTTCTTGTTCCCACTTCTCCGATTCCGGCACGAACAGCCGGATCAGAAACGTCAGCACGGCGGGCAGGGCGCCGACCAGCATGAGGACGCGCCACCCGTCGTTCTTCAGCAACCACGTTGAACTCTCCGGGCCGACGCCGATCTGTTGGATGAGTCCGCCGAGGTCTTCGGTGATCTGCGTCAACCCGAGGCTGACGACGGCGATGATCATGTACCCGAAGTTGGCCGCCGCCCCGATGACGCCGGCGAGCCAGGCCCGTGACCGGTCCGGCCACAGTTCCATGACGAGGGCGACGCCGAGCGACCACTCCCCCCCCATGCCGAGGGCGGCGAGGAAGCGCAGGCCGGCCACGTGCCACGCTTCCGTCGCCAACCCGCACAGGCCGCTGAACAGGGCGTAGGCCAGCACGCTGAGCGTCATGGCCTTCACCCGGCCGACGCGGTCGCCCAGCCAGCCGAACAGCACGCCGCCCGTGGCCGCCCCGACGAGGAACATGGCCGTGATGACGCCGATCCACGTGCTGACCAACGCCCGGTCGGCCGTGCCGAGCAGGTCGCCGAGGGCCGGCCGGGCTACCAGCGGGAAGAGGCCCATCTCTAAGCCGTCGAACATCCAGCCGAGGAGGGCGGCCGTCAGGGCGACCCAGCGGGCTTTTGCGGATCCGGCGGGTTCTGCGGGGTGGGTCATTGGCATGTGGGTGGGTAATCCGGGTTGTCAGGATACCGCCTCCGCGGGTCGGTTTCAAATGTGGCCGGAGAAGATCGGCAATTGACACAGTCTGCACAAGTGTGACTTCCGGATTATCGAGTAAATCACGCTTGACCGAAATCCGATGTTGTTTATGTTGCCGGACGTGATGGCGGCCCGCGGGGGCCGGGATGTGTTTTCTACGGGCGGGTCGTCGGGGGATGCCCCGCCCATCTTTTGCACGGAGGACGGGATCATGAACTTGCTTCGCAAAATGGGCTTGGCCACGGTGGTCGCCGGCCTGCTCGGCTCGACCGCGACGGCCGGCTTGGTGCCGATCAACGCGGCGGTGGACACCGAAGGCAGCAACTACCGCTACACGTACTCGGTAACGCTCAGCTCCAAGAACTTCTTGCAGCCGGGCGACAGCTTCGTGATCTACGACTTCGCCGGCCTGGTGCCGGGGTCGAGCGACCAGCCGATGGACTTCAGCTTCACGACCGTCAAGACGACGCCGGACCACGGCCGGACGACGCCGACGGACAACCCGGCCGTCGATAACTTGGTGTGGACCTACACCGGCGCCACGCCGCTGATCGGCGAGGCCGCCATCGGCGACTTCTCCGCGCTCTCGACCAAGCCGGAAGCCTCCGTGGACGCGGACTTCACCAGCAAGACGCACGTGGAAGACAAGTTCGGGAACTTGGTCCCCTACGACGCCATCACCTCCACGAAGGGTCCGGCCGGCGGCGACACGCCGCCCCCGCCCGGCGTGCCGG
>JAYUGD010000686.1:0-11991 GCA_043767785.1 Zavarzinella sp.
GAGGGCCGTCAGGCCCCGGGTGATGCGCTCGAGCCTCCATCCGGCGGCTTACACCGCTCGGCTCACCGACACGCGCTCCGCTGCGCAAAGCCTCCGCGTCGCGGCTAACAAGGCGGGGTTGAACTTGCAGGTTGAGTGGCACAAACACGGAAAAGGGCGTCGTCGGGCAAGTCATCCACATGAGCCATGAATCAGCGAGACGGGCGTTGATCGCCGGGTCTTTCGTAAAGTTCTTGAGCCAAGTGGTCGAGTTCTGGGAGGAATTGGAGGAAGAGTAAAGGGGCCTGACAAGACACGCGTACAACGGGTAGAATGACAACGTCTGATTTACACGACTCGATCATCGTTCACCGCATCGGCGGTGCGGACGTGGGCAACTTGTCCTTGAAACCGGCCGAAACAACGCTGATTCCGCCCGGCATATCGGTGTTGATCGGCGGTGATCCGGCCGGGGCAGCCGCCGACATGAGGCGGGTCTTCGGGCCGAGGTCGTCCATCGGGCGGGTGGCCACTGTTGTCGGTGCCGCGTGTTTGTCCGCCGTGCGGAAGGCTGGTTTCGACCTCATGGCCGACCCGACGAAGAGGCTCCCGAACCACGGGCGGCTGATTCACCCCGCAGGCGTGAGCGGGTTCAGCCCGGAAAACCTGGCGGCCTTGGCGGCCGTATTCGTTAACCACGGAGACCTGTAATGAATCCGCCGGCGGTGTGCATGGTCGTCAATTCGGCGGGGCGAGAGGTCGCCGAACTGAAAATACGGGGCGTTGAAGACGGTTGGTATGAGGCCGCTTTGGTGGCCGATCAAATGCCCGCCGATCTCCGACACGATTTGTCGTGGTACAGCGATGTCGTCGGCAATCAGATGTTAAGCTACTTGGACGGGGCCACCGCCGCCGTTGATCGGCACGGCTTGGCCGTCCTGTTTGCCGACGGGTCGCGGATTCCCATGAGTTCGCTGCAACTCGGCTCGTCAGGCGAGGCGTACTTTCGACTGACGGCGGATGAAGCTCCCACCGGAAATCAAGACCATTAACGCGCCGAGCTTGGGTGTCACCCCGACGTTCGCATTCAATTCTCTCGCGTGCGGCGCGTTAGACGGAGACTGGCCGCCGCTCAGCCTTCATCGCCACATCGGCCGCCCGACGCAATCTCATCACTCCCTCCCGAATCTTGGGAATCGCCGCGTCGCCGTAGCTTAGGCGGGCACCACTTCGCGGGATGTCGCCCCCCTCCGAGACGTAGCCGAATTCGCCGGGGATGTAGAGGACGCCTTCCTTGATGGCGGCTTTGAGGAAGGCGCTGCCCGGCGAGGTCGGGATTTCGTCCGGCATGGTGAGCCAGACGAACATGCCGCCGCGGGGGTGGGTCCACGTCACGCCGGGCAGGTCGCCGAAGTGTTCTTCCAAGGCCGACAGCATCGTGTCCCGCTTCTCGCGGTAGACCTTGCGCAGTTCCAAGACGTGGGCCGTGTAGGCGCCGGTTTCCAACAGGCGATTGGCGATGTGCTGGGACAGGTTGTTGGACCCGAAGTCGTGGTTGCCCTTCATGCGCACCAGCGGCTCAATCAACTCCGACGGCATGACGGCGTAGCCGGTCTTGAGGCCGGGGGCGCACGGCTTGGAGAACGTGCCGGCATAGATCACATGTTTGTTGTGTGGGTCGAAACTTTTGAGGCTCGGCAGTTCGTCCCCCTCATAGCGCAGTTCGCGGTAGGCGGCGTCTTCCAAGACCAAGAGGCGGTGCTTCGGCTCCCAGCGTGTGACGAGTTCCATCAACTCGCGGCGGCGGTCCGCGGAGAGCGTCAGGCCGGTGGGGTTCTGGAAGTAGTCCACGGTGTAGAGCAACTTCACGCGAGGCAAGTCGCCGTCTCGGTCGAGCCGTTGCAGCAAGGTTTCCAGTTCGGAGACGATCAAGCCCTCGTCGTCCATCGGCACGGTCAGCACGCGAGTGCCGTTACCGGCCAAGACGCTGTGGTACACGAAATACGACGGCGATTCCGTGATGACGATGTCCCCGTCGTCGATCAGCAACTCGCTCAGCATGTACAGCAGTTGCTGCGAGCCGGTGGTGACGAGGACATCCTTGGCGGTGACGCCCAAGTCTTTCGGCGTCAGGCCGTCGAGGGCCGCGACGTGGTGGACGATCTTCTGAAGCAGGGGCGCGTAGCCTTGCGTGGTGCCGTATTGCAGGGCGGCCTTGGCGGTGACGGGGTTGGCGAGCAGGTCCGCAACGGCTTGGGCGATCTCGGCGGCGGGCAGCGACGGAGCGTCCACCAGACCGGCCGCGAGGCTGATCAGGTGCGGGTTCTGGATCGCCTGCTCCATGAAGTGGTTAATCGGCGATTCCGGCGTGCGGGTCGCCTTGCGGGAGAACGTCAGCGGCGTGGTCGGCATGGCGCCAATCCCCTTGAAACGAAAAAAGCCCCGGAGGGTGACTCCGGGGCCGATCAGTAAGTGCGGTGATCGAGTCCGGAGTTATTCGAGAGCGGCGGCGATGACAACGGCCGCACGGCCCGCCTTGGCGGCGGCAACGTGAACCGGAATCATGACGACGGAGCGCATCGAATGTCCAAAATCGAGGTTAAAGATTTTTAGCACGCCGAAGAGAGGCGGGCAAGGGCAGACGGGGATTTGACAGCGTTAATAGATGTAGACCGTCACGTCGGAACCGGCGGCCAGTCGTTCGACATCCGCTTCGATGATGAAAAAACCATCGGCCCGGACGGCGCTGCTCAGGTTGGCGGCTCCTGACCGAGGGACAAGGTCGGCGTGTTCGAATGCCACAATGACTCGGACATAATCCACGCGGCCGGCTTTTGATTCGATGGCGGAAGTGAGCGGCAATGAAATTGTTTGGTACGGCCAGTCCGTCGGCAGACCGGCGAGGCGTCGCAGCGAGACACGGGCCAGCAAATCATACGCGAACAGGCACGCCACCGGGTTGCCGGGCAGCAAGTAGACGATGCGGCCATTGGGGAACACGCCGTACCCGGCGGGCATTCCAGGCCGCATGGCCAGCCCGTGAAAAAACCAGGCCGCCAGTTCCCGCAGAACATTCGGCGCGTGGTCGTCCACGCCGACGGACGTGCCGCCGGACACCAGCAATAAGTCCCATTCCCCGCCCGTCATTTCGGCCCGAAGGCGATCCAGGTCGTCCGGCACACGCACGGTGGCCGTCACGACCCCGCCGTCCCGTTCGACGAAGGCCCGCAACATGACGGAGTTGCTGTCCGCAATGTGAAATCCCGACGGCGGCGACCCCGGCGGCAACAACTCCCCGCCGGTAATAAGGAGTTTCACCCGCGGCTTGGCGACAACGGACGCCGAGGCGATGCCCAAGGAAGACAGCAGGCCGACGTCTTGCGGGCGCAGCGCGCGAAGCCGCCTCAACACCTCTTCGCCTTCGGCGACGTCTTCCCCGACCGCGATGACGTGCTTGCCGGCCGAATAGCGGAGCGGAATGTTCACCGCGACGGCCGTGGCCTCACAGCGTTCGACCGGGACCACCACGTCCGCACCGTCCGGCACTGGGGCCCCGGTCATCACGCGAACCGCTTGCCCCGCTTGGAGCGGTTCCGCGAACGGTTGCCCCGGCTTGGCCTCCCCGATAATGGAGAAGCCGCCCGGCAATTCCGCGGCGGCCACGGCATACCCGTCCATCGCGGCGCGCCGATGGCTGGGCACGTTGATTGGAGACACGACCGATTTTGCCAGTACGCGGCCGCCGGCGTCTTGAAGGGGAATCGTTTCCGCTTCGCACGGGCCGCCGAAATTCCCGATGTGGGACAGCACGTCGCGCACCGGCGTTAGCTTCCCGAACCCCCTCATGCGGACGTCGTCAACCGGCGGTCGGACGTCGCTACTCATGCTGGCAAATCCTCCGAGACCGGCAGGGCCGGCACAATCCCCCGGACCGTCAGCCCCAATCGTTATAACCGGATCACCTTGCCCGGATTACGCCGGATGGTGGGAATTGTCCTCCCGCGCCGATTGATTCGCCGCAATACGGGAGTTACGGTTTGTCTAGGGAGGCAAGGCGTTTGCACAGGACCGTTGTTGCCGGCGGCGAAACCCGCCCAACGTGTGACACCCGCCGAATTAGACAACCCCCGAGGAGACACCCCATGTTCCGCAATCGCATTCTCTGGGCCGGCTTGGCCGCCCTCATGGTTTTCCCGCTGACGGGCTGCGCCGGCCGCCGCCTGTGCGGCCACCGGGACAACTCGTCCTACCGCCCGGCGTTCTACGCCCCGACCGCGGCCCCGGCGTGCAACAGTTGCCAAACCAGCAACGCGGCGCCGGTGATCTTGGCTCCGGGCTAAGCGTCGCAACGGCTTGAGACCCGCTCACTTCCCGGCCCGGCGTTAATCTGCGCCGGTCGGGGAAGGGCGGGGGGTTGCCGGCCGGCGGTGGACCGTTTGTGTTCTCTGTTTCTCCACGCGCTCAAAGTTTGGGGGATCGCCCTTCAGGATTCGCCTATCGCGGGTCGATCTTGAATGGTATCCATGACGCCAAGCACGATGTGTGGAGAACCGTATGATCCGACGGACCGTCGAAGGCTTGGTGGGTTCTTGCTGGGAACTCTACTGCGAAGCCGTGATCCGCTTCCTGCCCGCCTCCCCCGAAGACGCCCACACGCTCTTGAACAAGACCGCCGACTTGCTCGGCTTGCCGGCCCCCGTGGCCGTCAACGTGCCGTCACGCCGCTGATTCTTCCGTCCGCTTTTTCTCCTCGGCCGAACTGCCCCGCAGATAATACGGCTCCGCGGCCCACATGTCCGTCGTCACGGACCATGCAAATTGTTGCGCGACCCGCAGCAATGAACCGGGCAACAATATCCGCTCTGCTTCGGACGACACCTTCAACGTGGTTTCACCCAACAGGCTGACCCCCGGCCCCGTCACGACCGTTTCCGAAGGCGTCATCTCGCGCCAGCGATCCAGCGAGCGAATTTCCAGCGGACTTAACGGCGACAAGCCATCCGACCCGTGTTGGTACGCCCGGCAGTACACTTCCCCTTGCAGCGCATCGGCGATCACCGAGACGTGGGGCGCCGTCACTTGGGCGGCGTAGGCGGCGAACGTCTCCACGCCGACAAACGCACAACCCGCAGCATACGCCAACATTTTCGCGGACGCCACGCCGACGCGCAGGCCGGTGAAACTCCCCGGCCCCATCCCGACGACGACCGCCGTCAGGTCTTTTGCCCGCCACCCCGATTGCCGCAGTAATTCCTGACAGACGGCCGCCAAGTCGCTGGCCCGCCGCCGTTGCCGATCTAATCGCCCCTCCGCCACGACCGTTTCTCCGGAGGCTAACGCCACTTGCCCGACGGGCGTGGACGTCTCCAAGATCAAAACGCGGTCCCAATTCGGCGCGGCGGGCATCGGCAACGGTCCTCGG
The DNA here is from genome assembly GCA_043767785.1 of Zavarzinella sp. Taxonomy (GTDB): domain Bacteria; phylum Planctomycetota; class Planctomycetia; order Gemmatales; family Gemmataceae; genus Zavarzinella. Next base: position 5,402 of record JAYUGD010000686.1, read on the forward strand.
GGGAGCCTTCGCGGCATTTTTTACGATTTCGACGCGCGGGCGTATAACGTCTCTCCCGGCGGGAAGGCCGGGACCAGTCTACTCACGAGACACCATCATGATGATTCGACGGTTGATGGCGGGCGCCGCCTTGGCCATCGCGGGAGCCTGCATGGGGACTTCGCATTTGCACGGCGACGAAGGGATGTGGCTGTACAACAACGCCCCCAGAGACTACCTGAAGAAAAAATACGGCTTCGAGCCGACGGACCCGTGGCTGGACCACCTGCGGCTGGCGTCCGTGCGGTTCAACTCCGGCGGGTCCGGGTCGTTCGTCTCCGCGGACGGTCTGGTGATGACCAACCACCACGTCGGGGCCGACGACTTGCAGAAGTTGTCCGACGAGAAGAACGACTACCTCAAGATCGGCTTCTTCGCCAAAACGCTCGCGGACGAGAAGGCGTGCAAGGGCTTGGAGTTGAACGTCCTCCAGAAGATCGAGGACGTGACGGCCAAGGTTCAGGGCGCCGTGAAGGACGGCATGTCCCCCGGCGAGGCGGCCGACGCCCGCCGCAAGGCCGTCGGCGAGATCGAAAAGGGCGTCGCCGACGAGAAGGCCGGCGTCCGGGCCGACGTGGTGACGCTGTACGCCGGCGGGGCGTACCACCTCTATACGTACAAGAAGCACACGGACATCCGACTCGTCTTCGCCCCGGAACAACAGGCCGCGTTCTACGGCGGCGACCCGGACAATTTCGAGTTCCCCCGCTTTGACCTCGACATGTGCTTCTTCCGCGTCTACGAGGACGGCAAGCCGATCAAGGTCGAACACTATTTGAAGTGGAGTTCGGCCGGCAGTCAGAAGGACGAGTTGGTGTTCGTCTCCGGGCACCCCGGGCGCACCAACCGTCAGAACACGGTGGCCGAACTGGAGTACCTGCGGGACTACCAGTACCCGTTGCAATTGCAACGGCTCAACCGGCTGGAAGTGCTGTACGCCGCGTGGGGCGGCCGCAGCGAGGAAAATCAGCGCCGCGTGAAGGACGACCTGTTCGGCGTCCAGAACAGCCGCAAGGCCCGCGTCGGCGGCTTGGGCGGGCTGCTCGACCCGAAGGTCATGGCCCGCAAGGCGGCCGACGAGAAGCGGCTGCGCGAGTACGTCGTCAAGAACAAGTTGACGGAGGCCGAGAAGGCGTTCGACACCATCGCCGAGGCCGAGAAGATCCGGCTCAAGATCGCCCGCGACGTGAACATGCTCGAAGGCGGGGCCGGGTTCAACAGTCACCTGTTCGGCATCGCCCGCACGCTCCTGCGGGCGGGGGACGAACTTCCCAAGGCGTCCGGCGAACGGCTCCGCGAATTCGGGGACGCCCGCCTCGGCTCGCTGAAATTCCAACTCTTCTCGGACGAAGAGATTTACCCCGACCTCGAAACGATCAAGCTGGCCGACTCACTGACGCACCTCACCGGGTCTTACGGGGCGAACGACCCGCTGCAGCAGAAGATACTCGCCGGCAAGGCCCCGCGGGAGCGGGCGTTTGAGCTGGTCAGCGGCAGCAAGCTCGCCGACCCGGCCGTGCGCAAGAAGTTGTTCGACGGCGGGGCCAAGGCCATCACCGACGCGAACGACCCGATGATCGAACTCGCCCGCCTGATCGACGCGGACGCCCGCAAGTACCGCAAGCAGTTCGAGACGCAAGTGGAAGAGCCGAAGCGGCAGGCGGCCGGCGCCATCGCCAAGGCCCGCTTCGCGTTGGACGGGACGAACACCTACCCGGACGCGACGTTCAGCCTGCGGTTGGCCTTCGGCACGGTGAAAGGCTACACGGAGGACGGCAAAGCGGTTGACCCGTTCACCACGTTCGAGGGGTTGTACGCCCGGTCCAAGGCGCACAAGAACCAGTCGCCGTTCGACTTGCCCCCGCTGTGGGAGACGCGCAAGGACAAGCTGAAGCTCGACACGCCCTTCAACTTCGTCTGCACGGCCGACATCATCGGCGGCAACTCGGGCAGTCCGGTGGTGAACAAAAAGGGCGAAGTGGTCGGGCTGATCTTCGACGGCAACATTCAAAGTCTGGTGCTGGACTTCGTCTTTGAGGACGAGCAGGCGCGGGCCGTCAGCGTCGATTCGCGGGCCATCGTTGAAGCCCTGCGGTCGGTCTACCAAGCCGAATCGGTGGCCGAGGAGTTGACGACCGGCAAGCGGCCGCAGAAGTGAAGGTCGTCATTGTGAAATGATTCCCCGGCCTTCGGCGAGTGGCGCGTCCCGCGCCGCTCGCCGGGGGCCGGTTCTTTGTCGTGTCCACCAAATCGCCAGCCGTTGCCACATTCAACATCACTCGTCTCGGCGACGGCCCATCAACTCATTTATTTTTCGCCATTTCGCCGGTAAAAACCCGGCCGTTTCACGAGACACCTCCTTCCGCCGCCGTTCTTGGCATCGTGATTGCCTAATCGTGACTCGCCGTGAGGACGGCAGAGACACCTTCATGGTGTCTTCTCCCGTTCCTGACGCGATTTAAGTGTTCCCACCCTAAAACGGCGTCGTCTGAGAGGCGCTGTCGGCAGTCCCTCCCCCTGTCCGCGAACTTGGCTTTCACCGGAGGCTCTTCGATGAAGATGCGCACCCGTTCATTCATTGGCGTCGGCGTGGCGGCCCTCGGCATTTTGGCGTGGGCGCAGTCCCCGCTGACCGCCGAGGAAATGGGGCTGGACTTCTGGAACGTCGGCGAATTGGAAAAACAGCTCGCCCACGGGGAACGGCGGCACGCCGAACTGGAGCGGAACGATCAAGTCGTGATGAATCGAGTCCGGCTACGCCGCCAAATTCTCGACAACCTGTTGGCGGACAAGATCACGCTCGACGAGGCCGGGCGGGGCTTCGCGGCGCTCAACGCCACGGACCCGACCGTCGGCGGAGTCTTGAAGACTCAGTTCCCGGACGGGACCGACATTGACCGCGCCGTGCGCCAAGTGATCAAACACTTGGCGTGTCACCTGACGCCGGGCAGCGCCGAGCGGGCCGAACGGCTGCGGTGCGAAGGCGCGGCCGCCCGGCCGGACCTCGCGTGGTGAGCGGATCGCCGCGTCACTGGCACTTTTGCAACTTCCGCAAAATCATCTGTTCCATGGCCGTGTCGCGGCCCTTGGGGATCCAACGGTCGAAGGGGTTGCTCACGGGCCGCGTGGCGTCGGGGTCCACCACCACGAACGCCTCGCGGTCCACGGTCCCGGCGTCGCCGAAGACCGTCGTGCCCGTGTACGGGCCGGCCGGCGTCGGGTAGTCCCGCAGTTCCTTGCGGACCGTCACCTGCACGAAGTACCCGGCCGGCTCGGCCGCGCGGATCCGCACTTCGCACAGGTAGCGGTACGACTGGAAGGTGACGAGCGCCCGCTCGTACAAGTCGGGGGAGCCGGGCTTCCACAGCCGCTCCAGGCCCGGCGCGACGACCGGCTCGGCGACGATGCGGCCGTCGTAGCGGTTCGAGTAGGCGATCGGGAAGAAGTCGTCCAGCACGTCCAGCGCCTTGTCGAACGTCTCGGCGTAGGCGGTGGCCGTCGTGTTTTTGGGGTTGATGAGCACCGGGTTCTCGCACGCGCCGTCGGCGTCCGCCCCGGCCCCGATTTTCATCGGGTTGTCGAACTGCGGGCCGGTCATGCACCCGGCCGTGGACAGCGCCCCGAGCAGCAGGGCCGCGCGAATCCGGTACATAACGCCCCCCGAGCCTTCCGGTTCCCCGACCGCGGGCTTATGCCGCGGCGGCCCGCGCGTGTCAAGGGGAAGTCAGGTCCGCGTCGCGGACGACTAGGCGAGATATGGCGGTCGCCTTGCCCGTCTCGTCGTCCATGTCGATGACGACGCCGCCCAGGCGCACGTCCTCCGCGGCCACGTCGAACGGGCGGGGGACGAAGTCCATGTGCGTCGGCAGCACGCGGTCCGGCCGCCGGCCCAAGATGCCGCCGTACGGGCCGGTCATCCCCACGTCGCACAGGAAGGCGGTGCCCCCGGCCATGATCTGCTCGTCGGCGGTGGGGACGTGCGTGTGCGTGCCGATCACCGCGCTCACGCGGCCGCGGAGGTGGTGGGCCACCAGATACTTGTCGGCCGTCGCCTCGGCGTGGATGTCCACGAAGATGTGCCGCACGTCGGCCGGCAACCCGGCCAACACGCGGTCGGCCGCCCGGAACGGGCAATCCACGGCGCGCATGTACGTCCGGCCCATCAGCGAGATGACCGCCAGTCGGATGCCGCTCGGGAGAGTCACGATCACATGGTCCGCCCCGGGCGCTTCGGGCGGGAAATTGGCCGGCCGGACGATTGGCTCGCTGTCGCGGAACAGCGAGAGAATCTCGGCCCGCTTGTAGATGTGGTCCCCCATCGTGAAGGCGTCGATGCCCGCCGCCGCGAGTTGCCGGTACGTGTTCGGGTACAGCCCGGCCCCGGCCGAGGCGTTCTCCGCGTTGGCGACTACGGCGTCGAGGGCGTGTGTCTTGCGGAGAACGGGGACCGCCCGCCGGGTGATGTTCACCCCCGGCGTCCCCACGATGTCGCCGATGAAGAGCAGTCTCATAGGGGCGCGCCACTAAAAGCCCACGGACGGCCGTCCGTGGGCGTCATCATTACTTGGCGAACTCGACGTTCCGCGTCTCGCGGACGACGGTGATCTTGATCTCGCCGGGGTAGTCGAGTTGCTGCTCGATGGCCCGGGCGATGTCGTGACACAACTTGGCGGCCTCGGCGTCCGTCGTCCGGTGGGCGCTGGCGATCACCCGCAACTCCCGGCCGGCTTGGATGGCGAACGCCTGGTCGATGCCGGGGAAGCCGCACGCGACGGCCTCCAGTTCCTCCAGCCGCTTCACATACTTCTCCAGCGTCTCCCGACGGGCGCCCGGCCGCGAAGCGCTGATGGCGTCGGCGGCGGCGACCAAGACCGTGTAAATGTTGTCCACGGTGATGTCGTCGTGGTGCCCGGCGATGGCGTGCAGCACTTCCTTGCTCGTCTCGCCGTACCGCTTGGCCAACTCGGCCCCGATCTTCGGGTGGCCCCCTTCCATCTCGTGGTCGGCCGCCTTGCCGATGTCGTGCAGGAGGGCGCACCGGCGGGCGAGGCGCGGGTCCAGCCCGATCTCGCCGGCCATCATGCCGGTCAGGTGGCAGACTTCCAAGCTGTGGTTCAGGACGTTCTGGGAGTAACTGGTGCGGAACTTCAGCCGGCCGAGCAACTGGATGAGCTTATCGTGGACCAGCCCCACGTCGGCCTCGGCGACGGCTGCCTTGCCGACTTCCATGATGTGCTTGTCCATCTCCTTCTGCGTCTCGGTGATGACTTCCTCGATGCGCGTCGGGTGGATGCGGCCGTCCTGGATCAGCTTTTGCAGGGCGAGGCGGGCGATCTCCCGGCGGACACTGTCGAAGGCGCTGACGATCACCACGCCGGGCGTGTCGTCCACGATCACGTCCACGCCGCTGATCTTCTCGAAGGTGCGGATATTCCGCCCTTCGCGGCCGATGATGCGGCCCTTCATGTCGTCGGACGGGATGTCCACGGTGCTGACAGTCGCCTCCGCCGTGTGCGGGGCCGCGTACCGCTGGATGGCCGACGCGAGGATCTCCCGCGCCTTCTGCTCACACGTCGCCTTGAGCCGGTCTTCGTGCTGCTGCATCCGCAGCACGATCTGCTCCGTCATGTCCCGCTCGACTCGTTCGAGCAACAATCGCTCCGCTTGGTCGCGGCTCAGGCCGGACAGGCTGGTGAGGCGCTCCATCTCTTCGCGGACCATCTCCTCCACCTTGGCCGTCTGGCGGTCGAGAATTTCTTTCTTCTCGGCGAGCTTCTTTTGGGCCGCCTCGACGACTCGGTCTTTCTTCACCACGTCCTTTTGACGCACCTCGACCGCGTCCTCCCGCTTTTGGAGCGAGCGCTCCAACTCCCGGAGTTCGGTGCGCTGGATGTCGGTCTCGCGGCTGAACTGGTCTCGCTTCTGGAAGAACTCGTCCTTGGCCCGCAACTCGGCGTCCTTGGTGATGCGCTCGGCGTCCTTGCGGGCCGTGTCGAGGGTTTCCCGGGCGCGGTCCTTGGCCTGCTCTTCTTGGTCCTGGGCTTGTGTCTGGGCTTCGCGGACTTTGCCTTGCATCAGGGACCGCCCGACGGCGACCCCCGCCCCCGCCCCGGCGATCAACGCCAAGACGATCCCGAGGATGGCGACCTCGAGCAACATGAAGAATGCTCCTTCACGGCCTCCTGGGCTTTCTCAAAGAACACCGGACAGGGCCGGCGCGGCGCCGACGCGGAAACGCCCCCGGGACCGGGGCAAGAAAAATTTACGACGGCCGGGGCACGGGGTCTTCGGAGAGTTAGCGGGGCACGCGATTATGGGTGATCAATGCGAACGGAATCCGTCTACCCGACGCGGCCACGAGACCGGCCGGGGTAAAACGCCCCCCGCAGGCGGGGACGGTGATTTCGCTATTAAATGAAATGCCCGCAAGCGGGAACATCGGAAAAGCGAGGGAATGACCAATGACCAATGACCAATTGTGAAGGTCTGCCAGCCACTCTGCCATTGCGCGCGACCCATTTGCCGAATTCTTGGCAATCCGGCCACTTCGA
>JAYUGD010000687.1:0-1471 GCA_043767785.1 Zavarzinella sp.
TCCCCCCCTGCCAAGGGGGGGCCGGGGGGGGTCGCGCCAGCCAGTGGCTTCCCCGCCATCATCGACCGAATTCTGACTTGACCAATCACGACCGGCACGCCGCGTGTTTCAGCGACACCCACGCGGCGTCCTGCTTGCTGCTGGCGACGCACTGGGTGATGAAGTTCATGCCGTCCACGCCGTCGAAGACGTTGGGGTACAGCGTGTTCTCGCCGCCGCTGGCCTTCTTGCCCTCGCGGTTGACGATGTCGTCGAAGACGGCCGTGTAGACGTTGGCGAAGGCCTCGAAGAAGGCTTCCGGGTGGCCGGCGGGCAGGCGGCTCGACTTGCCGGCGAGGTCACTCAGGTACGGGCCGCCGGCGCGGGTGTAGATGCGGTGCGGCTCGCCGTTCTTGCGGACGATCAGTTGGTTCGGCTCCTCCTGGCGCCATTGCAGCGCGCCCTTGGTGCCGTCCACTTCGATGAACAAGTCGTTCTCGCGGCCGTGGCTGATTTGGCTGGCGGTCACGGTGCCGAGGGCGCCGTTGGCGTACTGGATCATCGCGGCGCCGTAGTCGTCGAGTTGCCGGCCCTCGGCGAAGATCTTCAACTGGCAGGAAATCTTCTCCGGGATCAGCCCGGTGATGAAGCGGCCGAGGTTGTAGGCGTGCGTGCCGATGTCACCGAAGCACCCGGCAATGCCGCTCTTGCTCGGGTCCGTCCGCCACGCGGCCTGTTTCTGGTCGCTCGACTCCAACCGGGTGCGCAGCCAGCCTTGGATGTAGCACGCCCGGACGGCGTTGATCTCGCCGAGTTCGCCGCTCTTCACCATCTCGCGGGCCTGCCGCACCAGCGGGTAGCCGGTGTAGTTGTGCGTGACGCCGAAGACCACGCCGGTCTTCTTCACGACGGCCATCAGCTCCTCGGCCTGCTTCAGGTCGAACGTCAGCGGCTTGTCGCAGATGACGTTGAAGCCGGCCTCGGCGAACGTCTTGGCGATCTCGAAGTGCGTGTGGTTCGGCGTGGCGACGGAGACGAAGTCCACCTTGTCGGCCCGCTTGGCCTCGGTCGCGGCCATCTCTTTGTAGCTGCTGTACGCCCGGTCTTCCGGGATGTCGTAGTCGCCGGCGCTGGCCTTGGCCCGCGCCGGGTCGCTGGACAAGGCCCCGGCGACAAGGGCGGCCCGGTTGTCCAACACGCCGGCCGTCGCGTGGACCCGGCCGATGAAGGACCCCTGCCCGCCGCCGATCAGCCCCATGCGCAGTTTGCGGTTCAACGGTGCGTTCACGCCCATGTGGAGAGTCTCCCGAAGAAGAAAGGTTTTCGCCGTGGGGATAGGCTACGGGGGAAGCCGGGACCGGAAAGACGAAGAGTTTCACGCAAAGCTCGCAAAGAGGCAAAGCTCGCAAAGAGATCACGAAATGAATGGATGGTCGCCCGACAGGAAGGACATCTCTTTCTTCATGATCTCTTTGCGAGCTTTGCCTCTTTG
>JAYUGD010000688.1:0-4427 GCA_043767785.1 Zavarzinella sp.
GGGGTGAGGTAAAACGCCGGCGCCCGTTCGCGGTCGCGACACCATTCCGAACGCCGCTCTAGCCGGCCGGCCAAACGATCCCGGGGCCTTCCTCGTCGAAGAGGGAGGGAAGCCGCGCGTTGGGTCTCGCCATTCGGCGGGAAACGCCATTCCTCGTCACCCGCCCGGCCCTCCCAGGAGAACTGTCATGCCCGCCCGCTTTTTGGCCGTCCCCTTTCTGCTGCTGGCGGCCTGCCTGCCCGCCTCCGCTTCGAAAATCGCCCCGCTCGACTTGGACAAGCTGGCCCCGCAGTCCGACCTCATCGTGGTCGGCGTGGTGACGGCCATCCCCGCCAGTGACGACGCCTCCGACACCGTCACCGTCCGCGTCGTCTCGGCCATCAAGGGGGCGACGGAGGCCAAGTCGTTCTCGCTCCGGCTCCGCAACAAAGGCGTCAGGGACTTCGACCCGAAACTGGCCGTCGGCGACCAAGGCGTCTTCTTCCTCAAGTCGATCAAAGACGGCCAAGCCACGCTGACCTATTGGGGGAGCATCGCCGTCATGCCGAAGAAGGAGAATTTCCGCGCCGCGGGGGAGTGAGGGCGCGGGACCGCGGATGTTCGCGTATCCTGCCTAGTGGGGGCCGGGCGCGGCCTCACGAAGATTTGGGGCAACCAATGCGAAGCCAATTCACGCTCGAGTTCTGGCGGGACGGCGCCTTTTACGTCGGCCGTCTGGTGGAAGTCCCCGGCGTGTTCAGCCAAGGGGAGACGCTGGCCGAACTCCGGGAGAACATCCAAGACGCCTACGACCTGATGGTCACGCAAGAGCGGTCCCCGGCCCCGGCCGCCGCCCGTCAGGAGCCGATGGAGTTGGAAGTGTGAAACGGCAAGCCTTCATCCGCGAGTTGGAGCAAGCCGGGCGTTGGCCGCCGACCGGATGGCGCCATTTTTAACTGTCTTGCAACCGTCGAGCCGGTGAATAGGGTGCAGGAATGGCGACATTTGGTTTTTGGAACGTCGATAACCGACGTGATCGGCAGACAGACGATCGAGATCTCCCCAGGGCCGCGGCGGCCTTGACTTTTGAGCGCTCGCTCGACGTGCTATTTCTGATCGAGTGCGCGGCCCCTTACGAATCTCTGCTACCTTCGTTCCAAGGGGTGCCGGCCTACTTCCCGGTCAACTGTGCAAGCCGCTTTAAGGTTTTCGCCCGATTTGCCCCCGAACTCATGGAGCGGTTGCTGCCGCCGGTTCCGAGCGACAGGTACGAAATTTGGCGCCTCCAATTGCCCCTTCAAAAAGATGTCCTTCTGTGCGTGGTTCACGGCCTTGACAAGCGAAACAATTCAGAAGCGAAACAAGAGTTGTTCCTGAAACAGGTCGTCTCCGCTCTTTCGTATTGGGAAAACGCGGTCGGGCATGAACGCAGCATCGTGTTCGGCTGACTTCAACGCGAACCCGTTCGAGTCTCCCGTCTCAAGTACGGGCGGCATGCACGCGGTCAGCTCACGGGCCATTGCCCGGGGAAAGCCCCGCGAAATACTCAGCCACGACTATCCATACTTCTACAATCCGATGTGGAACCTCTTTGGGGATGAGCCGCTCGGCTCGGCGCCGGCGACGTACTATTACAGAGGGTCTGACCCACATGAACTGTATTGGCACATGCTCGACCAAGTGTTGGTCCGGCCAGCATTGCTAGATCGGTTCGATGTCGGCGCCCTGAAGATTGTGACGGCCGTCGACGGTGTCGCCTTGACCAAAGCGGCGGGCGTGCCGAACCGTAGCCAATTCTCGGACCACTTGCCCGTCGTATTCGGTGTCGATCTGTCAATCAAGAATGACGAGGGACTTTAAGATGCCCGCGAGCATGTGGCCGGATTTTCAGGTCGATCAAATTCCTCCCTCCCCGAAAGCCATTATCGAAATGACTGGGCGCGGGTTAGAAAAAAAACAAACGGTCTTGTTCACTTCAAAGCGACAGGCACCGAAATGGGAGACGGGACGATCGAAGCCTCTTTTAGCCTCTGGGTTCCGTCATTGCATTATCACTTTCCTTTTATGCGGGCGGTTTTCACCGTCGATCCGATTTATCCGGTCACGCTCGTCGTGGACAAGATGGCCGACGTGAAAGTGAATGACGAAGCCGAATTGACCGCGGCGCTCGGTAAAATATTTTCGGCTCCTTCCACCGTGATGACGATTCAACGATTGATTTCCGTCGCAAAAAAATGACGACGCACGGCGCGCCGTCTCGCCAAAGTTGGGTCCGAATTTGACCCGCGGTCATTTTCAGCCGTAGAAGTCGCTCGCTGGGCCAGCATCACCCACCGCCTTGCCGCGGGCAGTTCGCCGGGCGATTGTTTGTGGGTGATGGGTTGTGTTGTTGCCATCACAACCGGATAGTTCGCCCATTGGCGAGTCGCTATCCCGAACCCGTCGGATTGCCATGATTTCGCCAAATCGGTCGCGCGCAATGGCAGAGTGGCTGGCAGGGCTTCACAATTCCTTCACAATCGGGGCAGCCGTCACCCCGGTCACGGCTGCGTCACCGAACCCCGCCCCTAAAACTCTCCTCTGATCCTGATACACTCAATGGGTACGTTCCACGATGGGACGGCCCCGGCAAACTCGTAATTGGTTCAAGGAACATAATGGCGACGGAACAAGCGACTCCCGCGGAAGCCCCGGAACTGTCGAAAGTCGAAGGCATCAAGACCGTCAGTCGCTGGCTGCGCGGCACGCTGGCCGAGGAGATGGCCTCCGGGGCCGACCACTTCTCCGACGATTCCATGCAACTCCTCAAGTTCCACGGCAGTTACCAGCAGGAAGACCGGGACGCCCGCAAGAACCGGCCCAAGACCGGCGTCGCCGGCAAGCACTACATGTTCATGCTCCGCCTGCGCCTGCCCGGCGGCGTCATGACCGCCGACCAGTACCTGGCCATGGACGCCGTCGCCGAGAAGCACGCCAACGGCACCATTCGCCTGACCACGCGGCAGAGCATTCAGTTCCACGGCGTCGTGATGGCCCACCTGAAGCCGAGCATCCAGGACATCAACGCCGCCCTGTTGTCCACTCGGTCCGCCTGCGGGGACGTGAACCGAAACGTGATGGCCTGCCCGGCCCCGCTGGCCGACCAGCCGCACAAAGAGGCCCAGAAGCTGGCCCTCGACATTGCCATGCACTTGGCGCCGAAGTCGAATGCTTACCACGACATTTGGATTAACGGCGAGAAGCAGGAGAGCGCGGACGCCCTGCAAGACGACGTGGAGCCGATCTACGGCAAAGTCTACCTGCCGCGCAAGTTCAAGGTGGCGATCAGCCTGCCGCACGACAACTGCGTGGACATCTACGCCAACGACCTCGGCTTCCTCGCCGCCGTCGAGAACGGCAAGACGGTCGGGTATACGGTCACGGTCGGCGGCGGCTTCGGCCGCACGTCCGGCAAGCCGGACACGTTCCCGCACCTCGCCCAGAGCCTGTGCTTCGTCACGCCGGACGAAGTCGTGGCCATGTCCGAGGCCGTCATCAAGTTCTTCCGCGACCACGGCAACCGGGCCAACCGCAAGCGCGCCCGCCTCAAGTACGTGATCCACGACCTGGGCATGGCGAAGGTCCGCGAGATCTTCCAGGCGAAATATTGGGACAAGCCGCTCGTCCCGGCCCGCGAACTGCCGATCACTGGCGTGGACTTGCACCACGGCTGGCAGGCGCAAGGCGACGGCAAGTGGTTCCTCGGCCTCAGCATCGAGAACGGCCGCATCAAGGACGACGGCGCCTACCGCCTCCGCAGTGGCCTGCGCGAGATCGTGAATCGCGTCCAGTGTGGCGCCCGCATCACCGGCCAGCAAGACTTGCTGTTGTGCGACATTGCCACCGCCGACCGCCCGGCCGTCGATAGCCTGCTCAACGAGTACGGCATCCCGAAGCCGGACAGCCTGTCACTGATGCAGAAGTGGAGCATGGCCTGCCCGGCCATCCCGACGTGCGGCCTGGCCATCACCGAGTCCGAGCGGTCCTTGCCGGCCCTCGTGGATCAGATGGAAGGCATCGTCAACGACCTCGGCCTCGCGGACACGGCCATCAGCATCCGCATGACCGGCTGCCCGAACGGCTGCGCCCGCCCGTACAACTCGGACATCGGCCTCGTGGGCCGCAGCGGCGAGAAGTACACCATGTACGTCGGCGGCACGACCCGCGGCGACCAGTTGAACTTCCTGCTGCAAGACCTCGTCCACCGCGACAAGGTGCTGGAATACTCCAAGACCCTCTTCGGCCTGTACAAGGCCGAGCGTAAGTTGAACGAACCCTTCGGCGACTGGTGCCAACGCCGCGGGGTGGAGAGCCTGTGCGGGGCGCTGGGGCTGCCGCTGCCGAAGGCTGTTTAAAGACAACCTAACCCCCCGGCCCCCTTCCCGAGGACGGGAAGGGGGAGCAAGTGG
>JAYUGD010000689.1:0-4426 GCA_043767785.1 Zavarzinella sp.
CAAATACACTTGGGCCATCCCGGTCACGCCTGGCTTGAGCAAGAGCCGCCGCGCGTAATCGGGAACGGACGCCTGCAACGCCGGGAAGAACTCGGGCCGCTCGGGCCGCGGGCCGACGAGGCTCATGTCCCCCTTGAGGACGTTGATGATTTGCGGGAACTCGTCGATGTGCAGCTTGCGGAGGATCTTCCCTAAGAACGTGATCCGCGTATCCCCCTTCGTGGACCACTTGGCCCCGGACTCCCGTTCGCAGTTGTGCCGCATGGTGCGGTGCTTCCAGATCACGAACGGGCGGCCGAACCGGCCCAAACGCGTCTGCGTGTAGAACGCGGGGCCGGGCGACGTGATGACGATGAGCGCGGAGAACAAGGCGATGATCGGGAACAACATGACGCCGAGCGCGACCCCGCAGAAGAGGTCGAACGTCCGCTTGACGTGCAAGTAGTTCGTCGTGCGGACATTCCCCGGCTCGTCGGGCACGTGCACGTGGCCGGCCCGGTGCGCTCCAGCCCGCAGGGCGGGAACCCCGCGGCCGTGGTGCGTTTCCGGCGGTCGATAATTGCCCAACATGGCGTCAGTTCCCCGTCCCAGCGAAGCGCGAATCATTCAACCGAGCAGGCTCTCAGGCGGTCACGAGCGTGGCGTATTCGGGGCCGTAGCCGTAGGCGTTGTTGCGCGTCCCTTGGACGACCGTGCCGAGCAGCGGAATCTCCAGCGCGGCCAACTTCTGGCAGGCGACGTTGACCCGCTCAATTTGGCTGACGTCCACCATCATCGACAGCAGCACGCCGTCGACGTTCTTGGCGATCAACAGCGTGTCGGCCACCGGCAGGACCGGGGCCGAGTCAATGAGGATGAAGTCGAACTCGTGCCGGCCCACTTCTTCCAAAATCTTGGCGAACCCGTCCCGGGCCAAGGCGTCGATGGCGAACTTGTCGCACTTGCCCGCGGGCAGCACCCACAGGTTTTCCGCGGACGCCGCGACGATCGCCTCCCGCACCGGCAGTTGCCCGCGCAGGACTTCGCACGCCCCGACGGCCGGCTGCCCGGCCAAGAACTTGTGGATCGACGGGTTCCGCAGGTCGCCGTCGATCAGCAGCGTCCGCCGGCCCGTCCGGGCCAAGCTGGAGGCGAGCCGCGTGGACAGCGAAGTCTTGCCTTCCCCGCCGACGGCGCTGGTCACGAGTACGGTCCGCAGGTTGTTGACGCGGGCCGAGTGGAGGAACACGGTCCGGGTGGTGTCCATCGCCTCATTCAGGACGGACTCCCATTGCGCCTCGGTCACGCCGCCCGCGTACGTCGTCGGCCGGTGCGGGAGGGTGCCCATCAACCGCAGGCCGACGTGTGTCGCCTCCTGCGGCCCGGTCACGCGGTGCGCCCGGAATTCCCAGAAGCCCAGCAGCAAGAACATCAGGCCGAACCCCCCGGCCGCGGCGACGGCCGCCATCTTCATGCGGCGGGCCGCGTCGTTGGGGCGGGTGATGACGGCCTCGTCCTCGATCATGTACGCGGCGATCGGGGCCGACATTTCGGACTCGAGTTTGACCTTCCGGGTTTGCAGTTCCTGCATCCGCAACGTCTTGGCTTCCAAGCCGGGCTTGTGCCGGCCGGCGTTGGTGGTCGCGTTTTGCAACTTGTCGGACTGCACTTTCCGCTCGTCGATGTCGGTCTGCTTGGCCTTCTCGTCGAACTGGAGCCGGGAGATTTCGTCTTGGACCTTGCGGCGGTCCTCCGTGAGCTTCTCTTGGAAGCCGGCGGCGACGACGGACTTGAGTTCCTTCCGCAGCGTCTCCAGCCGGGAGTCCGTGGCGTCGATCTGGTTCTTCAGAGCGACCATCGTCGGGTTGTCCGGGCCGAGGCCGATCAGTTTCTGCTCGTACCCGGCCGCCAGTTCTTCCCGGATGCCCTTGAGGCGGTTGGCGTTCGCGTTGAGGGCGAACACTTGCTCGAACTCGGCGGCCGTGAGTTCCACGGGCGTCTTTTCGAGGCGGTTGGCGACCCGCTTCTCCTCGGCGCGGTACTTTTCCAAATCCCCGCGCACTTTCTGCAAGTCGTTGCCCAGGCGGCCGATGTCGGCGTTAATTAGCTCCTGCCGCTGGGCCATCACCTCGGGCGTGCTGCCGGAGAAGTTCCCCCCCGTCCCGGTCGCGGTCGCGTCGACTTCCCCGTTCAAGTCCTTCTTCGCGGCGGCGATCATCTCGGTCAGTTTGGCCAAGTACACTTCGCGGCTCTCGAACGCCTCGTGTTTCAGGCGGGCCAAGTAGTTCGCGGCCAACTTGTCCACGATCACCTTGGCGTCCTCGGCCCGGTCGTCCGTCACCGTGATCTTGCAGATTTGCGACCCGTTGGGGAAATCGACGACCACTTCCCGCAGCAGCCACGCCAGCGGGTCCGCCTTTTCCACGACGGCCGGCAGGGCCGCGACTTCCGGGTCGTTCACCACCGTCTTCAGCACGACGCGGCTGGTGATGCGTTCCTTCTGCGTCTGCTGATCGACCGGCGGGTCGGGGTGGTCCACCGACCCGGTCGCCTTGACGGGGAAACAGATTTTCGTGTACGCGAACGGCCGCGTCGGCGGGAGGAACAGCCACACGAACGCGAAGGCCATCCCGCCAACGACGAGGCCCAAGAGCGTCGCTTGCTTCCACCGGCGCCGGACGCACGTCAAGAGGCTCAACACCGTGACACTGTTGGCCGGCGTCGTGACCGGGGGGATGCCGGCATCCCGCAATAAGGTAACGGACCCCGCATGGGCGAGGGAGGAGGCCGGTCGGATCGAGGTCAATGGCAAGTTCATAGTTGGCCGTCAGCGATTCAGGAGGCTCATAGCCATCGCCCGGCAACGAGACCTGCGGCCGGGGCGGGTCTGAGACCGGGACTGATTCTTCAGTGTCGAACGTATCGTAGAACACGGTTGGAGCGGACGACTGATGCCGAGGATCAATCGCTCAACTCGCGCAAGGCCGAATCCCGTGTGTCATCATTATCATCGGCAAGCTTTGCCAAGACCGCACATCTTGTGTAACCTCTTGATTATCTCAAAAAGTTAGTCCGCAAGTAGTTGGGATGCAACGGTCATTCTGATTTCCCGATTGTAACGCCTTTGCGGTGTGTTGCAAATTGACACAGCCGAATTCCGGACAAAAAGCCCGAATTTTGACCGCCTCTTGTTGCACCGCCTGAAATTTTCTCGCGCACACGGAGCTTTTGCGGCCCGATTGATGATTTTTGTCCCCTCGCCCGACTTTACGGATGCCCGCGAGGCCTCGCGGCACGACAATGATTCAAAATCCTCTCTGAGCCACGCCATGAACTGCCATTGGATTCTCTCCGCTCTCGCCCTCACCGTCGCTCTCTCAAGCGCGTCGGCCGCCGACCCCGCCTATTCGGTCCTAGCGGCCGACAACAGCAAAGTGAGCTTGGTTAACGCCAAGGGTGAGGTGGAGTGGCAAGTCGAGAATAAGGCCGAAGTCCACGACATTGCTCTCCTGCCGAACGGCAACGTCCTGTTCACCACCAATCCGAGTACCGTCGTCGAGATGACCCGCGACAAGAAAGTCGTGTGGAAGCACGAGGCCAAGCCCAAGAAGGGCTACAAGGGCCGCATCGAGATTCACGCCTTCCAACGGCTCGACGACGGCAACACGATGATCGCCGAGTCCGGCAACGGCCGGATCATCGAAGTGGACAAGGACGACAAGATCGTGAAGGAAATTGCCCTGACCATCGAACACCCGAACGCCCACCGCGACACGCGCATGGCCCGCAAAATTAGCAACGGCCATTACCTCGTGTGCCACGAAGGAGACGGCAAGGTGCGGGAGTACGACGCCGAGGGCAAAGTGGTCTGGACTTACGCCCTCGACTTGGGCGGCCGGCCCCGCTCCGACGGCCACGGCCCCGAGGGGCACGGCCAAGAAGTGTTCGGCGCCATCCGCTTGGCCAACGGCAACACGCTCATCGGGGCCGGGAACGGCAACCGTGTCATCGAAGTGACGCCGGAAGGCAAAACCGTGTGGACCGTTGATCAGAAGGATCTGCCGGGCATCACCCTCGCGTGGGTGACGATGCTGCAAGTCCTCCCCAACGGGAACGTCATCATCGGCAACTGCCACGCGGGCAAAGACAACCCGCAACTGATCGAAGTCAACCGGGAAAAGAAGGTCGTCTGGACCTTCAAGGACTTCAAGACATTCGGCAACGGCTTGGCGGCCTCCCAAGTGATCGGGGTCGAAGGCAAGGTCTTGCGTTGAAGGTTTCGTCGCCGTCCCGGCTATGATGGGTAAACGATCTATTTCAGGAAACCCATCATGGCCACGGAACAAGCGACGTTGGGCGGCGGGTGCTTTTGGTGCCTGGAAGCGGTGTTTGAAAAGGTCAACGGGGTGGAAAAAGTCGTGTCCGGCTACACCGGCGGCCAGACGCC
>JAYUGD010000690.1:0-1467 GCA_043767785.1 Zavarzinella sp.
CGCCAACGTCTTCATCTGGCAGGCCATCGGCCCGCACCCGGAAAACAGCACACTACCCGACGAATACTTTCAGTGGCTCGGCCGCCCGGCCCCGCCGGAAGGCGGCGAATACCTCGTCTCGTGGTGGAGATTTCGGCGACCGAACGGTGAGCCGATTGCCGAGGGGTCGCCCGAAGCCGCCGAAAACGCCTTCCAGGACGCCCGCGGCGTCCGGGCGAGGGCGTGGCCGTGGACGGCGGCCGCCGAGCCAGACTTGGCCGCGTGGCTGAAGCGGAACGAGCGCCCGCTGGCCCTCCTGTCGCAGGCCGCGACGCGGCCCGCGTACTTCAACCCGCTGGTCCCGCCCCGGCCGCCAACCGGGGACGGCCGGCTGACGAACTACATCATGTCCAACGTCCACGTCGGCGGCCGTGAAGGGGGAGGTCAACTCGTCTCCCGGGCCATGATGAAACTCGGCGACGGCCGGCCGACCGAGGCGTGGCAAGACCTGTTGGCGTGTCACCGCCTCGGCCTGCTGTACACGCGCGGCGGGTCGGTGATCGAGTTCCTCGTCGGCGTCGCCATCCGGCAGATGGCCGCCCAAGGGACGGCGGTGTTCCTGACGCACGCGAAGCTTTCGGCCGCGGAATGGGCCTCCTGTCTCGCCGACTTGCGCGCCCTGCCGGCGCCGGCGCCCGTCGCGGACGCGGTGGACCGCGCCGAGCGGTTCGTGACGCTCGACATGATCCGCTGGCTGGCCCTCTGCGGCCCGGACGGCTTGGAGTCCGAGTTGGGCCACGGGCCGAAAGGGCCGCCGTCGTTTACTGACCGGCTATTTACCCGTAGCACTGACTGGGACCCGGCAATGGTCATCGTCAACGACTGGTACAACCGCACGGCCGCCGCTCTCCGGCGCGAAGATGTCTCTGACCGCTTGGAAGCAACCGCGGCCCTGGAGCGCCAGTTGAAGGCCGATTCCAACCGGGTTAAAGACGAGGAAATCGGCTTGGTGGCGTTGCAACGCCCGTCGCGGCGCGGCGAGATTTACGGCATGGTCGCCCTACGAATAATGCACCCGGCCGTCGATCTCTTGGCCCGCGCGGAGGCCGTGGCTGTCCAACGCCACCGCAACCTGATCACCGCGTTCGCCCTCGCCGCCTTTCGGGCTAACCACGGCCGATACCCGGCCACGCTGGCGAACCTCGCCCCGCAATATCTGCCCGATGCCCCAAACGACGTGTTCACCAACGGCGACTTGATCTACCGCCCGACCGCTGCCGGCTACATCCTCTATAGCGTCGGCCCGAACTTAGCCGACGACGAAGGCCGCGGTCGGCAAGATGATCCCAAGGGCGACGACCTCGCCGTCGAAATGCCGGCCAAGGAGCCGCCGCCCGTGAAGATGCCGGAGCCGGAACTGGAGTGACGGCTGTTCCGGCGGCGTGTGACACCGTCGAAAGCAAGGCGAGCGGGGGATGTCAATCCCCC
>JAYUGD010000691.1:0-1466 GCA_043767785.1 Zavarzinella sp.
GGGGATGGCCGACGGCAACCACGGCGTCCGGACCGAGAAGTACACGGACACGACGGACGCGGACATCATCTGGTCCGTGGACATGATGACTGAGTTAAAGGTCTTCCCGCACAACATGACGGCCTCGTCGCCGGTCATCGTCGGGGACTTGTTGCTGTTGGTGACGGCCAACGGCGTGGACGAGAACCACGTCAACGTCCGGTTCCCCGAGGCGCCCAGCTTCCTCGCGCTCAACAAGCACACGGGCAAGGTGGTCTGGCAGAAGAACTACCCCGGCAAGGCGATCATGCACGGCCAGTGGTCCCACTGCGCCGTCGGCATGGTCAACGGAAAAACGCTGGCCGTCTTCCCCGGCGGGGACGGGTGGCTGTACGGGTTGGAGGCGGCGACCGGCGACATCGTCTGGAAGTTCGACGCCAACCCGAAGGACGCCAAGTACGAACTCGGCGGCCGGGGCACCCGCAGCGACTTCATCGGTGCGCCGGTCTTCCTCGACGGCAAAGTCTACATCGGCACCGGCCAAGACCCGGAGCACTACGAGGGCCTCGGCCACTTCTACTGCATCGACGCGACCAGGAAGGGGGACGTGTCCCCGGACCTCGTGACCGACGCGACGAAAGTCCCGCCGGCCACCAAGCCGAACCCGAACTCGGCCATGATCTGGCACTACGGTGGCGAGGAGACGCGGCCGTTCGCCAAGCGCGACTACGTCTTCGGCCGGACGATGAGCACGGCCTGCGTCATCGACGGCCTCGTTTACATCTCGGAACTCGCCGGCTACCTGCACTGCTTGGACGCGAAGACCGGCAAGAAGTCTTGGCAGTTCGACACGAAGTCCGCCATCTGGGGGTCGCCGTATTACGTGAACGGCAAAGTACTGCTGGCGAACGAAGACGGCGACTTGTTCGTTTTCCGGCACGAGAAAGAGCAAACGGTCATGGACGAGGTGCCCGTGGGGTCGGCCGCCGGCGTTGCCGCCGAGAAGAAGGCGAAGGCCGCCGGCAAGGACGCCTACGCCGCGGCCATCGCCGGCCGGGACGCGAACAATGAAGTCAGCAAGGCGGTGAAGGACAAGGTGACGACGAAGTTCCTGCTGGCCAAGTTCGAACTCGGACAAGCGATCCGCGGCACGCCGTCCGTCGCCGGCGGGGTGCTGTACATCGCCACCGAAAAGACCCTGTTCGCGTTCGGCAAGCCGTAGGAGTGGCGGTCAACTCGTTCTGTGTAAAGTGCGTGACCACCACTTCCAACGGCGGTTTGCCGCGGTGATGTCTTTACCCCGAAGGGGTTTCACAACACAGCCCGGGGTCGCGCCTCGCGCACCCCGGGGACCGATGTCCCTCGTGCGACGAACCCTGAAAGGGTTCCACAAGCCCGCCTCCCTTGCGGCACATACCGCGGGTTGGGGATTGTGCAACCCCTTCGGGGCAGGCGTTCTGTGGTCGCGGCGATTCCCGGGGTGCGCG
>JAYUGD010000692.1:0-11941 GCA_043767785.1 Zavarzinella sp.
CAGCCCGGACGGCCGCCGCCTCGCCGCCGCGACGCCGCTGCGGCCGTTGACCATCTGGGACGTGGCGGCGGGGCGGGTCGCCCTGATTCTCGACATGGACAACGAAGGGAACTCGGCCGTCGCGTGGAGCGCCGACGGCCTGCGACTGGCGGGGTCGCAAGTCCGCCGGGTGAAAGTCTGGGACGCCGGCGAGCGAACCGCCGAATCCTTGCGGCAAGCGGCGGCAGACCGCGCACGCATGTGGCGCTTCCGCGCGGCCTCCGCCGCGGAAGTCGAGGATAACTGGTTCGCGGCCGATTTTCACCTCAGCCGCTTGATCGCCGAAGAGGCCCAGAGTGCGAATCTGTACAGCCGCCGCGGCTACGCCCGCGCCGCCCTCGCGGACGCGGACCAAGGCCCGTGGGCCGCCGCCGCCGTCTCCGATTTCGACGAGTCGCTCTCGCAGGTGCCCGGCAACGCCCGGTCGGGCTTTCTGCGCGCCTTGATGTTTCTCAAGGCCGGGGAGACGGGGCGGTACGCGGCCCTGTGCGGAGCCCTCGTCGCGGGCGCCAAGCGGTCGGCAGAACCGCTCGCGTGCCACAACGTCGCGTGGAGTTGCTGTCTCGCCCCGAGCACCTTGGACACGCGACTGCCACTGGAGTTGGCGACCCGTGCCGCCAAGGCCGCGCCCCGCGAGTGGCGGTACGCCAAAACCTTGGCCGCCGCCCTCTACAGGGCCGGGCGGTACGCGGAGGCCGTGACCGCGTTCGCCGACGCGGCCAAGTTGAACAAGGCCCAACAACCCGAAATCGCGGACTGGTTGTTCCTGGCGATGGCGCACCACCGGCTGGGAAACACCCTCAGTGCGCACTTTTATCTCCATAAAGCCAGCCTGTGGACCCAAAAAAGCCTCCGTGACCGGGCGGACGACACGGCCCCGCTTGTTCCATGGGAGACCAGACTCGAAATTCAACTTCTGCACGCCGAGGCGACTGCCCTTCTCACGGGCGGCAAATGACACGGCCGGCGAGTGTCACGCGGGCGTCATTTTTTATTCCGCGGATCCGCGGCCAATTCCGCTGGCCGCCGTGCTGATTGGGTTAGAGCGACGCCGAGTCGCTCCACGGGCCAAGCCAACTTCCCGCATCTCCAACCATTCACGGGAAATACGATCATGGTCCGCTCTCACCGCGCACGCCTCGGCGTCCAACAACTCGAACGCCGGGAGAACCCGGCGGCCGGCAACGTCCTCGCCTCGGTCAACGCCCTCGGCGATCTGGTCATCAAGGGCGACGGCAACGTCAACGGGAACGACGTACTGGTCGAGGTGGGGCCGCTGAACACGTTCGTTCTGCTCGGCAAGAACGGCACCGCGGTAAACGGCGACGCGGTGTTCCCCGCCGTCTTTAACGGCGTCACGCGGGACGTGACGGCTACCTTCCTCGGCGGCAACGACTCCTTCAAATTCAACTCGATGGGCGTCACGCCGGTGACGACTCTGCGCGACATCCACGTCAACATGGGCGCCGGGAGTGACACGGTCGTCCTTCAAGACCTCCTTGCCCGGAATGTCTCGGTCGCTCAGCCCGCGGCCGACGTGAACTTCAACACGACGACCGTTTCGGTCGGGGCGGGCGCGTTCAAGGGCGCCATCTCTGGCAACCTGTCGGTCGTCAACGGGATCGGGGTGGACACCGCCACGATCGAGGCGGCCGTCGGCGGGAAAGTGACGGTCGCGGGGCACAAGGGCCACGACACGATGGTCGTTAAGTCCGACTCCCAGATCGGCGGCTCCTTGGCCGTGACGAATTCCGGGCCGGACGGGGCGAACGCGGTCACCGTGGGCGGCCATGTCGGCGGCAACGTCACGATCACGGCCCCCGGGGCCAAGGACTCGACCGCGACCGTCTTCCTGGCGGTCATCGGCGAGAACGTGACGCTGACCAACGGGACCAAGACGGGAGAGGCGACCACCACCGTCGTCAGCCAGTCGCAAATCGGGGGGGCGCTCAAGGTCGTGGGCGGTGCGGGAGACGACAAAGTCACCTTCGTGGCGGCCCAGGTCGGCAAGACCCTGACGGTCCAGAACGGGGCCGGGGCCAACACGACGGACGTCCAGAACAACACCAATGTGACGGGAAAGGCGTCGGTCACCGGCGGCGCGGGGGCGGACACGGTGACGGCGGAGATTGGGGCCAGTTCCTTCGGGGGGCTGGCCGTTTCGCTCGGCGACGGGACCAACGGCGCCTACTTGAGCCAGGCCCACGTCAACGGCAACTTGAGCGTCACCGGCGGCGCCGGGGCCGACGACTTCCGGACGACCGCCACGGGAACATCGACGGCCGCCGTCCTCGGAAACGCCACGTTCAATTTGGGCGGCGGCAACAACTTGATGTACCTGTTCGGCGCGTCGACCAACAGTCGGCTGGCGATCGGCGGGAACCTCTCCCTGACCAGCGGATCCGGGAACGATTTCATCATCGTCCAGTTCGTGAACGTGGCCGGGAAGACGGCCGTCACCACTGGCTCGATGGGCGATGTGCTCGGCATCGACGATTGCCAGTTCACGGGCAATTTCGCCGCGAATCTGGGCGCCGACGGCGACGCCTTCCATCTCGACACCGACCCCGCCGCGCCGGGCAAGACCGAGTTCCTCGGCAACCTGTCGATCAACGCCGGCGCCAGCGCGGACGCGGTCACGGTCACGGTCGCCGGCCCCGAAGCGATGGAGGCCACCGCCGTGTACGTCTACGGGACCGTGGCCATCACGGGGGCCGAGACGCTGACGATCAACCCCGTGAACGCCCACCACGTCGGCCACGCGACGTTCCCGTGAGCCGGCGGCCACCCGACCCACTGATTCCGTCCCCGAACCGACGCACACTCGCCGCCTCCGTGAAGTCGCGGCGCGGGTTCTTCGGGTCAGAGCGGATCATGAGCCAGAAACCTTTTAACTGGCTCTGTTGTGAAACAGCAGTCACCACACGGAAATTGAAGCTGCTCTGGGGCGTTTCATTTGGCGGATCGCGGCAGCGTGACGTCTGCCAGCGTGGTCGCTTCCGTCACATGGTCGATCAGGATCGTCTCCGGCGTTTCGCTCGTTTCGCGGAACAAGCCGATTTGAAAGAAGGCCACGTTCTCATCTTTCAGCGTGGCCGTTTTCGTGAGGGGCACCACCTTCTGGCCGTCGAACCATAGCTCCACGAAGCCCTTCTTGGGGTCGCGCGACCACAGGACATGAGCGGCGAAGTCGTGCCAGCGGCCGGGCGTGAGTTTCCCCTTGCCGGCCCATTGGCGGGCATACGGCACGCGCGTGGTGAACAGGATGTCCTCGCCCGTGACCTCGAACGCCATCAGTTGGCTCCAGCTATTTCGGGTCTCGAAGTAGCCGAGCGAATGACTGGCGTCCGTGAGCTTCGTGGGCAGGTAGACGCTCCAGCCGAAGTAGCGTTCCGTGCCCTCGGCCGTGCCGGGCGCTTTGGGTTGATGCTGGAATTCGATGCGGTCGTGCTTTCCCTTCCGGGCGGCGTTGCTCCCGTCGATCCGCAGGGCGAATTTCCCCTCGCGCACAGGATCTTTCACGACGGTGACGGCGTCGAACTTGGGTGCCCCGGGCCATTGCGTCGTGTCGCCGGTCTCGAAGTCGCCGCGCCAGATGACTTCGGCGGAAACGTGTGCCGCCGCGAACATCGCCAGCCCGATACTGACGACCATTGGGGACGCGCGCATCTCGCTCTCCTTTAACCCACTGGTTCCAGACCCGTGAGCGTCCCCGTGCTGGAACTAAACTTGTCCGCCTCAACGCCCAGTCTCTGGAGCATGCTGAGGTAGAGATTGCACAACGGCGGCGGGGTCTGCGGGTCGAATTGCAGGTGCCGGCCGTGCTTGAAGCCGCCGCCGGCCAGGAAGACGGGTAGGTTCTTGACCGAGTGGCTGCTGCCGTCGCCCAGGTTACTGCCCAAGAAGACCGTCGTCCGGTCGAGCAAGTTGCCACCGTCTTCCTTCGACTGCTTCAACTTGGCGAGCAGGTCGCGGACGGTCTTCATCGTCTCCACTTCCACGATCTTGAGTTGCGCGAGTTTGCCCGGCTCCTTGCCGTGGTGCGACAGGTCGTGGTGGCCCAGCGAAACGCCTGGGATCGGCGGGACATAGGTCGAGCCGGCCAGCATGATGGTGACGAGTCGAGTCGAGTCCGTCTGGAAGGCCAAGTGGGTGAGGTCGAACAGCAACTTCGTCCGGCCGAGGAGGTCGGCGGCGCTCGGAATGTCCGTTGGCGGCGGGACGCTAACCTTGGGCTTGGGCGTCTTGCTCCACGCTTCGTCCCGCGCCAGTCGCTTCTCCAGGTCGCGGACGCTGGTGATGTACTCGTCGAGTTTGTCGCGGTCGTCGGCGCCGACTTTCGAGCGCAGCGCGCCGGCCTGATCGCGGACATCGTCGAGGATGCTCCGGCCGTCGGCGAGTCGATTCACTTGGCCCTGAACTTCGTCGGGGCGGCCGTCGAGAAACAGCTTGGCGAACACTTTCGATGGCGACGTGGCGGCCGGCACCAAGGCGCCGGTGCGGGTCCACGACAGGCCGGCCCCTTCGCCCGACAGGGCCAGACTGGGGAAGCGCGTCTGCCCGCCAATGTGTTCGGCCGCGAACTGGTCCAGCGAGATCGCGTTGCGAAAGCCCGGCCGCCCCGCGTTCTGGGCGCCGGTCAGAAAGCTGGCCGACGCCTGGTGGGCAAACCCCGGACTCATCCCCGCGTGCGATAAGCCGGAGACGACCGTAAACTCGCTGCGGAAATCCTTGAAGACTTCCAAGTACGGCGTGAGCTCGTAATCCTTGCCGGCCTTCGCCGGGAAGAAGTACTCCGGGTGCAAGCCGAGCGGCGTGCAGACGCAGACCATGCGACGGCGCACCGCAACAGGCCCGGCCGCGCGGACCGGGGCAAAGGCGTCGAGACACGGCAAGGCCAGCGACACGCCGGCGGCTCGGAGGAACGTGCGGCGGGGAGGTTTCATGAGGCGATATTCTCCAAAGTTTTCCGATAATTAGACCCAACCTCGCATCGGCAGACGTTCTCGTACCATTTGGAAGACCTCGACTGCGCGAACTGCAATGGCCGATGCCCGATCAAAGACGGGCCAACCGAGGAAATCGCCTGGAAATCTTGCACCGAGCTTCCTTGCAGTGTTCACTGGAACCAAAGCACACCGCTCTTGCTCAAACCACCCATGATTGAGTTTGTCCCAAACGAAACCGAAATCATCCGGGATACGGGTTCCCATCCACAACACATGGGACCGAAACAGGCGTGGGTGGAAGGAAGTGGATACGGTCCCGAGAGAGTCAGCGGACAATAACGTCGCCTCTCGGATCGGTTCCACCCGCGACCAACTATCCATAACCTTCCCCTTGCGAATGACCTCACCGGTAGTGTACTCGAAGGATTCGGGCATTTGATCAGCGAATTGACGGAAGGATGCACGCGCGGCAAAGTGAAAGCCACACTTGCAGAACTTTCCTCGGGGTATCGTGTAGACCCGCAACGGTTGCAGCGGTGGAACTCGCTGTCTCGACCAATCGAATGGCCAGCGGTAGGACTCATCGGCTAGCCACGCGTGGTTGTCGGATACCACGACTGCAGCAACCCAGTCGGGATCCGGATGCTCCCAGTTATGCACGAAGTCAACATCCTGATTGATACTGACAGCCGAAACCACAGAGGCACCAAGGTCTTCGAGCGCCGAGAGAACCTCTTCAAGCCGTTTGGAATCAAACATGTCGATTGCCACGTTCTCCTTCATGCCGCGTGATCGGGCAAGGGATTCGGGCAATTTGCGATCGAGCCGGAATGTTATGCGTGCGGACATTCACTTACTCTGAAACACCTTGCTCTGCACAATCTCATGCACAAGCGTCCGGAAGCCGTAATCCTTGGGTCGAATCCTCCCAATGATCGCCTCGATCTCGGGTTGATCGGACTTCGCTGGTGTCCCGCCCGTGGCGTAGCACAGCAGTTTTTCGGCCAGGGCGCGGGCCAACTGGTCCTTGTCTTTTAGTAGCACTTGCTTGAACTCGTCGATGTTCTTGAACTTCGAGCCGTCCGGGAGCGCGTCGGACGCGTCCACGGCCGGGCCTTTCTTGTAACGCATCGTGCGGCCGTTCACGACGGCCGGGTCGCCCTTCCCGACGCTCCGGTAATAGTCCCGCCAGCCGCCGATGACGTCGAAGCTTTCGAGCGCGAAGCCCGGCGGGTCGATCTTGACGTGGCAACTGGCACACTCGGCCCGCGAACGGTGCTTCGCCAGTTGGTCGCGGATCGTCGTCGCCCCGCGGATGTCCGGCTCGACGGCTTCGATGTCTACCGTCGGCTTCGGCGGCGGCGTGCCCAAGATGCGGTCCAGCACCCAGGCCCCGCGCAGGATTGGCGAGGTCGTGGTGCCGTTGGCCGTCACCTTCATCACGCCGGCCATCGTCAGGACGCCGCCCCGGTGGCTGTCCTTCGGCAACGTGACCTTCTTGAATTCCTGCCCCGTCACGCCGGGGATGCCGTAGTGCCGGGCCAAGCGGCCGTTGAGCATGGTGAAGTCCGAGGAGACGAAGTTCGTCAGACTCAGGTCGTCCTTCAGCACTTCGCCGAAGAACAGGAGCGTCTCCTTGACCATCGCCACCTTCAGCACGTCGTCGTACTCCGGATAGAGGGCGGGGTCCGGCGCCGTGTCGTCAATGGCGCGCAGGCCGAGCCACTGGCCGGCGAAGTTGTCCGCGAAGGCCGCCGCCTTGGCGTCCTTGAGCATGCGCTCGACTTGCGTGCGGAGTGTGTCGGCTTGGCTGAGTTTCCCCCGCCCGGCGAGGCCGAGCAACTCCTCGTCGGGCATCGAACTCCACAGGAAGTAGGACAGCCGCGACGCGAGGGCGAAGTCGTCGAGCTTGCCGGGCTTCTCCTGGAGGAACAGGAAGTGCGGCGACACCAGCACGGCCTTGAGGCCGACGCGCATGGCCTGCTCGAACGAGAAGTTCGCGTCCAACTTGGCCTTCACGCGGGCGAGGAACGGCTTGATTTCGTCGTCAGTCACCGCCCGGCGGAACGCCCGGCGGGCGAAGTCGCGCAGAAGGCGCTCGGCATCGACCAGTGGTTGCTTCGAGACGACTTCGACACGTTTGCCGTCCTCGGCGGTCGGCACCGGCGCTTGCGGGAGGTCGCCGAAGATTCGGCGGTGGCTGGGCGGCGGCCACGTTTCGTGCAGCGGCCCCTCAATCTCCACCCACTGGATGGCCAGCCCCGGCCCCTTGTATTTGTCCGCCCCCGCCTTCTCGATCACGGGCGGGGTCACGCCCAGGTTGTCCACGACGAAGCGCACCGTGTTCTTCGGCTCCAGCTTTTCGATGAACTCGATCGTGGTCGGCTTGCCGGGGGGCACGTCGTAGTAGCCGACGATCCGCTCCTCGGTCACCGCCTGCATGGTCCCGGCGGTCATGTGGAAGGTGACGGGCTTGTCGGTCTGGAAGGCGTACCCGGAAATCTTGAAGCGGTAATTGCCGTGGAAGTGGGAGTGAAAATTCCACAGCGTCACCTGGATGTTGGCCGAGGCCCACGAACTGAAGATCGCGACGGAATCCTCCAAGTGGCGGTAGACGCTGCCGGTCGCCTTAACGGTCTTCTCGTCCTTGATGTCGAAGCGCTTCTTGAGCACCCACGGCCGCGGCCCGTTGACGATGGCCGCGCCCAGCGCTTGGTCGGCGGCCTCCAGATATTGTTCCATCAGGAAGGAAGAAACGTGCAGCGCCTCGGAGTTGTTGTCGAAGCCGTTCGCCGTCGCGTCCGGCGGCAGCAAGTCGTTCAAGTCGATGTCCACGCCGAGCAGGTCGCGCACGGTGTTCATGTACTCGGCCCGGTTGAGGCGCCGCATCGCGACCCGCCCTTGGGCGGCATTTCGGGCGGCCTCGCCCGTCGCCACGCGCCCGCCGATCCAGTCCGCCAACGTCGTGGCGTCTTTCGCCGATGGTCGCGGCTTTTCCTTCGGCGGCATGGCGCCGGTCTTCACTTGCTCCAACACGGCGAGCCATCGTTCTCGGTTGGCCTTGTCGTTAAAATCTTGCGTGAGGCTGTCGAGGCGGAATTTGCCTTTGGGCTTGGCCCCCGTGTGACAGGCTTGGCAATGTTCCGTCAGAAATGGCCGGGTGGGTTCTTCAACGGGTTTGGCGACCGGGTCGGCGGCACCGGCTCTCGGCGCAATCGCCGCCAAGCCGCACAGCACGAGTCCTGCAACGAGTTGTCTCATCCAAAACGGCCGACGGCCGACCGCGCGATTTGAGGCGTGTTGATCATTCCGACTCGGCGCTTGTCGCCTAGTGGCCATGTTCCCGCTCTCCTACGGCTCTTTCCGCGCCTCAACGGGCGCGTGATGCGAAAAGGTTGTTTGCTGATTCGGCGATGCGCGAGCGTTTGGAAACGACGTAATGATGCGGTGACCCGGCAAGATTTGATCAGTTTAACCGCGGCGGCCTGCCCAGAAAACGACAATTCCCGAAAAATTGGTTTCCCAAAGCCGGACAGGGGATCGGTGTTTCTCCAACCAGTCTCTTGTGCCTTCCGACGCGGTCGGGCATAATCAGTGGTGTCACCCCCCTGCCAGAACACGCTTTCACCGCCGCGCCCGCCTCGAGGATATCGGAATGACAAGCCCGGCCCGCCTGTTCGCGTGGCTCTCGGCAACGGTGGCGCTGGCGGCCACTCCGCTGTCGGCGGAAGAGCCAGTTGATTACCTGCGGCAGATCAAACCCGTCCTGCAAGCCCGGTGCTTCGCCTGTCACGGCGTCCTGAAGCAGAAAAGCGATTTGCGGTTGGACACCGCCGCCGCCGTCCTCAAGGGCGGGAAGGACGGCCCGGCCGTCGATGTCAAGAATCCCGCCGACAGCCTGATGATTCAGCGGGTCACGACCAAAGAAGAGTCGGAGCGAATGCCCCCGGAAGGGGAGCCGCTGACGCCCGTCCAAGTCAAGTTGCTCACCGCGTGGATCGCCCAAGGGGCCAAGGCCCCGCCGGACGAACAACCGGAACGCGATCCCCGAGATCACTGGGCGTTCAAGATGCCCGTGCGGCCCGCCGTGCCGAAGGTCGCGGACGCCGACTGGAACCAAAATCCCATCGACGCTTTCATCGAGGCCAAACGACAAACGCAGGGCCTCACGCACCAAACGGCGGCCGACAAGCGCGTCTGGCTGCGGCGCGTGTATGTGGACTTGACCGGGATGCCGCCGACGCGAGCGGAATTGGACGCATTCGTTTCAGACGCATCCCCGCGGGCCACGGAGGCGCTCGTTAACAAGCTCTTGGCGAGTCCGCAATACGGCGAGCGCTGGGGCCGGCACTGGATGGACATTTGGCGGTACAGCGACTGGTGGGGGCTGGGGGCCGAGGTCCGCAATTCGCAAAAGCACATCTGGCATTGGCGGGACTGGATCGTCGAATCCGTGACCGCGGACAAGGGCTACGACCAGATGCTGCGCGAGATGCTGGCGGCCGATGAACTGTACCCCAACGACATGGGCCGCCTGCGGGCCTCCGGGTTCCTCGCCCGGCAGTACTTCAAGTTCAACCGCACGAGTTGGCTGGACGAGACCGTCGAACACACCGCGAAGGCCATGCTCGGCCTGACGGTGAATTGCTGCAAGTGCCACGACCACAAGTACGACCCGCTCAGCCAGATGGACTATTACCGGATGCGGGCCGTCTTCGAGCCGTACCAAGTCCGAACGGACTTGCTGCCGGGCGTAACCGACATCGAAAAAGGCGGCCTCCCGCGGGCGTTCGACTGCAACCTCGACGCCAAGACGTACCTGCACATTCGCGGCGACGACCGCAACCCGGACAAGAGCCGCGTGATCGACCCGGCCGTGCCCGGGTTTCTCCCGCAAGCGGGATGGAAGGTCGAACAGGTGTCGTTGCCCCCGGAGGCGTATCAGCCCGGCTTGCGGCCGTTCGTTGTTGAAACACACTTGAAGGCGGCCGAAGTGACGATCGCTCAGGCCAAGGAATCGTTGGCCCTTTCTCGGAAGTTACTGGCCACCGTCAAGGACGTTCCTGTCGTCCCGGACAAAAAGGTGGAACCCAAAACAGCGTCGACCGCCGGGGCGGTGATCGTGCAAGACACCTTCGCGGCCGACAAGCCCGACGTGTGGAAACAAGAAGGCGGGAAATGGACATTCAAGGATGGGAAACTCATTCAGTCGCAGGTCGGAGCCACGCGGGCGGCGTTGGCCTTGAAACAGCAACCGCCGGAGAATTTCGAGGCGACGCTTCGATTCAAAACCACCGGCGGCGAGATGTGGAAGTCCGTCGGCCTCGCGTTTGACGTGGTCGGCGAGTTGGAAGTGATGGCCTACGCCAGCGCGTTCGCCGGCGGGCCGAAGACACAGGTCTCCTACCAAGCCGGTGGCGGCTACGTTTACCCGGCTGAAGGGGCCGAGAATCGGAAGATCGAACTGAACAAGCCGTATGAGATGACCGTTCGCGTCCGCGGCCCACTGGTCAACCTACTCATCAACAGCGAAATCTCGGTGGCGTATCAACTGCCGGTCGCCCGGCGCAAAGGTGGGTTGAAGTTGGTTGCCTTTGACGCGACGACGGAGTTCACCGGCTTCGCGTTGAAAGAACTCCCCGCCGACTTCCCGCTGGCGTCGGCAAAGAACGCGGTCAAGTCGGCCGCCGGGCCGTTATCGCACGCTGAGGCCGAATTCGAAGTTCGGCTGGCCGAGAAGTCGCTCGCGGCTGCCGAAGCCCACGCCGACGCACTGCGGGCCAAAGCCGCCGCGCAAAAGGCCACGGCCGGCCAAGCCTCGGACGCCGCGGCGTTGTCTCGCGAAGCCGTCCGGCGAGAGCGGTTGGCGGCCGTCGCTGACGCGGAATGGGCGGTGGTGAACGCCGAGTCGGCCGCCGCCCGTTTGCCGTCGGCCAAGAAGGCGGAAGCAGCAAAAGTCGTCACGACGGCGAAGACCGCAGTAGAAGCCGCGAAGAAGGCCGTCGATGTGCCGTCCGAGAATTACACGCCGCTGACCGGAGCCGTGAAGACGCTCGAATCCAACTTGGAGACGGAAGCCTCCCGAAGCAAGCCGTTCCCGACAACCAGCACCGGCCGACGCTCTTCCTTTGCCAGATGGCTGACCGACCCGAACAACCCGCTCCCCGCGCGCGTGGCCGTCAACCACATCTGGGCGCGGCACTTCGGCGCCCCGCTCGTGCCGACGGTCTTCGACTTCGGCCGCAAGGGGACGCCGCCGACGCACCCCGAACTGCTTGACTGGCTGGCCGTCGAACTGGTCGAACACGGCTGGAGCATGAAGCACATTCATCGGCTGATCGTCACGTCGCAAGCGTACCGCATGAGTTCATCCAGCGCTGGCGTGGCGCCGGTGACGGCGAAGAAAGACCCGGACAACAAGTTCTACTGGCGGGCCAACCCGGTCCGCATGGAATCGCAAGCCGTGCGGGACAGCCTGTTGCACTTAGCGGGCGACCTCGACCTCACGCGCGGCGGCCCACCAATCCCGGCCGGGGACGAGACCTCCCGGCGGCGGAGCATGTACTTCGTGCATTCGCACAACGAGCACCAGACGTTTCTCTCCGTCTTCGACGACGCCAGCGTCTTGGACTGTTACCGCCGTGCCGAGAGCATCGTCCCGCAACAGGCGTTGGCCCTCGAAAACAGTCAACTGGCGGCAACGATGGCCGAGAAGATCGCCTTGCGCCTCCCCACTGGGACGGGCCGCGAGTTCATCCGGGCCGCTTTCCTCACCGTGTTATGCACGGAGCCGTCCGACGCGGAACAGGCGGCGGCGGCCGACGGCGTGACGCGACTGGCCGCGGCGGCGAAGTCAGCCGACCGAGCGCGGGTGGGGTTGGTGATGGCATTGTTGAATCACAACGACTTCATTACGGTGCGGTGAGGTTCGGTTTTCGCCCCAACGGGGCGGA